>NZ_DAIPZB010000034.1:0-54964 GCF_036782435.1 Pinisolibacter sp.
GATCCTCGACGCCATGCCCGACGGCACCGGCGCGGTGATGATCGACGGCAAGATGCAGGACGACGCCACCTGGAAGCAGGCCAAGGTCATCGTCGATCTGGCGCGGCTCGTCGCCTCCAAGGACCCGGAACTGGCCGCCGCCTACGGGCTTTGAGGCGTCCCCGCGGCCGGTGCGCCGAGCGCGAGCGAGGTGCACCACCGCCCCTGCCGTGGACCGAGACGCGGAAATCACCGCCGACGCGCATCGCGCCGCCGGGTGGTACCTCACGATCTCCGTCGCGCCCCGCCGGCTGTCGGGGTGATCGCGCGAAGCGGTGCCGACATGGCTCGGAGCAAGGGAAACGCCGCGGATGTCCCTTCTCCCCCTGCGGGAGAAGGTGCCCGAAGGGCGGATGAGGGAGCTGGGCCTCTCGTCGATCCACGATGCTCGCCGATGGTCCGATCGCCGCCCGCGCGGCACCGTCTCGTCCGCCCCTTCGCAGCGCCTTCCCCGACCAGGAGGGAAGGAAGAGGGACGTCCGGATGGGTCGGAGATCTCCGAACCGACATCGAGTGATCGCCCGGGGCATGCCGTCGGCAATTGTTGCAATTCTTCGACACGACAGCAGAATTTCCCGCCGTTCGGCCTCGGCCTCGCCGTCGTGCTGCGCCGCAACCTTGACTTCGCGCCGGCCTCCATGGCCTGTGGAAGACCGACCCTCGTCATCGGGCCGCCCTCGGCGCCCGTCGACGAGCGGAGGGTGAAACAGGAGCCGGATCGTGATCGGAGAACGCGAGATCGCCGAACCGCAGATGCGGATCGCCAAATACGGCATCGGTCAGGTGGTACGCCACCGCGTCTTCCCGTTCCGCGGCGTGATCTTCGACGTCGACCCGGTCTTCGCCAACACCGAGGAATGGTGGCAGGCGATCCCCGAGGACGTCCGTCCTTCCAGGGACCAGCCGTTCTACCATCTCTATGCCGAGAACGCGGAAAGCGAATACGTCGCCTACGTTTCCGAGCAGAACCTCGTGCCCGACGACAGCGGCTTGCCCCTGCGCCACCCGCAGATCGACGAGGCCTTCACCCGCACCGAGGACGGCCACTTCGTCGCTCGCCGTCAGGCGGTGAACTGAAGCGGCGCCGCACCGGCGCGCCCGATCATCGATCGGACGACCAGCTCCCTCACCGCCAAAGCGTCTCGCGCACCACGATGTAGGTGGCGACGATCACCAGGAAGACGGCGAAGCCCTTGCGGGTGTTCTCCGGGCTCATGTGATGGGAGACGACGCCGCCGGCGAAGCTGCCGGCCACCGCCACCGCGGTGAAGATCGCCATCAACTTGAAATCGATCGCCACCGCGCCGAGATAGCCGGCGAACCCGGCGAAGGACTTGGCCGCCACCACCACCAGCGACGTGCCCACCGCCTGCTTCATCGGCAGGCCGGAGAGCAACACCAGCGCCGGCACGATCAGGAAGCCGCCGCCGACCCCGACCACGCCGGTGAGCACGCCGACGACGATGCCGTGGACGGCGATGTGGCCGGCGCTCCCCAGATCGAGGCAGACCATCCTGCCGCTCGCATCGCCGTCGAGGCGCAACAGAGCGGTCGCCTTCGGCTCGATCTTGCGCGGATTGAGCATGCGGAACGCCGCGACGAACATGGTGCCGGCGAACAGCAGCAGTTGCAGGAGCGCCGGCACCAGGATGCCGATGCGCGCCCCGATGTAGGTGCCGATCACCCCGAAGAGGCCGAACACCGCCGCCACCGGCACGTTGATGTTGCCGCGCCGCCAATGCGTCGCCGCCGAGATCGCCGCGGTGACGCCGACGATGCCGAGGCTCATGGCGATCGCCGGCTTGGTCTCCACCCCGGCGAGATAGATCAGCGCCGGTAGCGTGATGATCGAACCGCCGGAACCGAACAGGCCGAGCATGAAGCCGGTGGCGAGACCGGCGAGGAGGGCGATGGGGGACACGGGCGCTTATATCTCGTTTTGCTCATATATGCGCGCCGAACCTAGAGATCCCTCGCCACAGCGTCAACGCGGCCCCCCGCCGCGAACCCGTGGATCGACCGGACGTTGCGTCAAGCCGCCGCAGTGGCGCGGTTCGAGCGGACGTCGGCGAGGAAGGTCTCGACGTCCACAGTCAGTTGATCCGCCACCGCCGACAGCGCCTCGACCACGCCGCCGACCATGCCGACGCTCTGGTCCGTCTCGTCGACGGCCCCGGCGACCAACCCCACGTCACGTGCCACCTGGGACGATCCGCCGGCGGCGCGGGTGATCGCCTCGGAGATGTCGTGCGAGGCGGCCTCCTGTTCTTCGACCGCCGCCGCGATCGCCGCGGCGAGGCCCTCGACCTCACGGATCGTGCCGACGATGCCGCGGATCGCGTCGACCGCCTTGGTCGTCGATCGCTGGATACCGTCGATCTGGGCGGAGATCTCTTCGGTGGCCTTGGCGGTCTGTTCGGCCAGAATCTTGACCTCGGAGGCGACGACCGCGAAGCCGCGGCCGGCGTCCCCGGCGCGGGCCGCCTCGATGGTGGCGTTGAGCGCCAGAAGGTTGGTCTGACCGGCGATGTCGCGGATGAGATCGACGACCGCGCCGATCCGTTCCGCCGCCTGCGCCAGTGCCGTCACGTCGGTGTCGGTGTCATGGGCGATGTCGGCGGCGCGCGCCACGACTTCGCTGGTCTTCTGCGCCTGACCGGAAATCTCGCGGATCGCGGCGCCGAACTCCTCGGTCGCCGCAGCCACCGATTGGACGTTGCTGGACGCCACGTGAGATGCGGCGCTCGCCGAGCTGGTGCCGTCGCGCGCCTTGCCGGAGACGACGGCGAGTGTCTCCGCCGTGTCCCGCATGGTCTGCGTCTGCTCGGTCAAGCGGGACAGCACCTGTGAGATGCCTTTCCGGAACATCTCGACCGCGGTCTCCATCGCGCGCTTCTGGAGCCGGTCGCGCTCCGCTTCCTCGGCCGCCTTCCGGGTGAAGAGGTCGCGCTCGCGCGCACTCTCGCGATAATCCACCGCCGCATCGGCGAGCAGTCCGATCTCGTCGCGCGACGTCACCGTCGGCAGGGCGACGGCGAAGTCGCCTTCGCCGATCCGCTTCATACCGGACGCGATCGCCGCGATCGGTCGGGTGATCGACCCGATGATGAGGCGGGCGAGCACGATCTCGAGCGCGATGATCAGAACCGACACGAAGATCAGGCCCAATTTCACATTGTCGGACGTCCGTAGCATCGTGGCTTCCGCCACCGCGGCCCGCTCCATGGCGCTCTTGGAGAGAGTGCGCGCGATCGGGTCGAGCGCCTCGGTCGCCGCGAAGAAGTCTCGGGACTTGTCGGTGAGAGCACCCCGTCGGATCGACCACGCCTTGAAATCGCGGCCGTAGGAGGACAGAAGCCCGGTCAGCGCACTTCCGGTGTCGGCGTCGAAACCGGCACGCCCGAGATCGGCCTCGAGCTTCTTCATCCCATCCGCGAAGGCCTCGAGGTACTTGGCGCCGCCCCGCAGCATGAAATCCTTCTCGTGGCGCCGCAGGATCAACACCTCGACCTGCAACCGATCGATCGTCGCCATCGACACGCCGGACGACTCGGCGAGTTTGATCCGCGCCTCCAGGGCGTGGACCGCTTGGCGAAGACGCCCGGCGAGGCCGGCGCTCTCGTCGAAGCCGAGTTCGGTCTGCACAGCGACGGTATCGCGCACCATCTGCGCGATCTTCTCGATCTCCGTGGAGATCCGGGCGCTCTCGCGCGCCACCGTCTCGACCGGCGAAAGTGAGAGCCGCCGCGCGGTCTCCCCGGCATCCCGCAACGCCTCTTCGGCCTCTTGTGCCGTCTCCGATCGCGGTTTGGCGAGGAAGCGCGACACGGTGAGCGAGGTCTCTTCGATCCGCCCCCGCATCCGTTCCGCCGAGATCACCTCCTCGGTCGCCGTCGATGCCTTGTCATAGGCCGAACTCGTCGAGTTCGCGCCGAGCCAGGCGACACCCGTGATGGTCCCCAAGCCGACGAGACTCACGACCATCAGCGAGATCATCTTCTTACGCAGATCGATTCGGTCGAAGCGCGGCATAGGTTCCTCCCACAGATCGATCCGATGGGACTTCCATCTTCGTTTCCGTAGAGTTAACCAAGCAGCCCGCGACGCCATCGACCGCTGTTCATTTCGGTAATTTTTATAATTTCACAGCAAGCCTCAACCAGACGACGAATTCACCGAGAGCAGAACGGAATGATTTCCGTGATGACGGAAGTCGATATATGAATTTATACGTATGAAATATACTCGAGGCGACCGATTTGACCCGAGATTTCTCGACGACACCCGTACCACGCCGGCGCCTCCGAATCGGCCGGTCACCGCTGCGATGCCGGCGGGGCGCCGCACTCCTCACCCGATCGCCTTCAGCGCCATCACCGCGGCCGAAGCCCGGTTCTCCACCCCGAGCTTCGAATAGACCTGCTCGAGGTGCTTGTTCACGGTGCGTGGTGAGAGCCCGAGGATGTCGCCGATGTCGCGGTTGGACTTGCCGCGGGCGATCCACAGCAGCACCTCCGCCTCGCGGCCGGTGAGCTGGAAGCGCCGGCGCAACGCCGCCTCCTCGCCGCCGCTCTCCTCGCTGGTCAGGCGGAACAGCAACTCGTCCTCGCCGGTGCGGCCGAGGAAGGTGAGGCTCACCCGCCGCTCGCCGCTCGCCGGCAGGGCGATCGCCCCCTCGCCTTCGCCCGTCGACCGACGCGCGATCTCGGCGCGGACCTCCGACGGCAGCGCCGTCTCGCCGCCCTCCTCCGCGCCGACTTCGGCGAGGAGGCGCGCCGCCTGCGGCGTCGCCCAGGCGATGCGGCCGGCGGCGTCGGTGGCGAGCAGGTAGCGCCCCGCGGTGTCGAGCGCCATGCGCGCCGAGCGTTCGCGCCGGGCATTGGCGAGGTGGACGCGGATGCGGGCGGTGAGTTCGTCGAGCACGATCGGCTTGGTGACGTAGTCGACGCCACCGGCCGACAGCCCCTCGACGATGTGCTCGGTCTCGGAGAGGCCGGTCATGAAGATGATCGGCACGTCGGCGGTGGCGGCGAGCCGCTTCAGCCGCCGACAGGTCTCGAACCCGTCGATCCCCGGCATCACCGCGTCCATCAGGATGACGTCCGGGGTGATGCGCTCGACGATGGTCAGCGCCTGTTCGCCCCCCGTCGCCACCAGCACCATGGCGCCGCCCGCCTCCAACGCTTCGGTGAGGAAACCGAGCGTATCCGGCGTGTCGTCGACCACCAGGACGATGTCGCGGGTCGATGAGGCCTCAGACGTCGACATCGAAGCTCTCCAGTTCGCTCACCACCCGCCCGAGATCGAAGGCGGCCAGGGCGCGGCGCAACTCGACGAGGCGCGGATCGGGACCGTTCCCCGCCGCGACGAGCCGCGCCTCGACCGCCGTCAGCTTCTGATCGAGACCCCGGACATAGCCGATCCGGGCGAGTTGCAACATCTCGGCGATCTCCACCCGATCGGGAGCCGCACCGACGCCGGCGTCGGCCACGGCCGGAGCCGATGCGGCCGGCGGCGGCGGTTGCGGGACCGGCCGCGGCGCCTCCGGCCCCTCCGCGTCGAGCCACTCGAGCCCGAGGCGGGTCTGCAGGATGTCGAAGAGGCGTGCGAGATCGAAGGGCTTGGCGAGCACCTCGTCGTGCGCCGCCTCCGCGCCGGCCGGCGGAGCGGTGTCGCCGACGTTGGCCGACAGGATGACGATCGGCGCCGCTCCGTGCCCCGCCTCGCGCAGCCGCCGCGCCACCTCCCAACCGTCCATGCCCGGCATCGAGATGTCGAGCAGGAAGAGGTCCGGTCGGATCTCCGCCGCCAGCGTCAACGCCGAAGGCCCGTCCTCGGCCTCGGCGACGGTGAAGCCCAGCGGCTCCAGAGCCG
This sequence comes from Pinisolibacter sp., assembly GCF_036782435.1. Lineage (NCBI taxonomy): Bacteria > Pseudomonadati > Pseudomonadota > Alphaproteobacteria > Hyphomicrobiales > Ancalomicrobiaceae > Pinisolibacter > Pinisolibacter sp. The sequence goes on from NZ_DAIPZB010000034.1 coordinate 5,914, forward strand.
CACGCACCACGCCGCGATGATCGGGATCGTCGTCGACCACCATGATCGTCCGCCGCGGCCCCGCGTAACCGCGGCGCGGCCGCGGCGCCGGCTCGGCGACCGGATCGGCGCGCACCCCGAGATGCACCCGCACTCGGAAGCGGCTGCCCTCGCCGGGCGTGCTGTCGACGCGGATGTCGCCGCCCATCAACGTCACCAGCATCTTCGAGATGGTCAGGCCCAGCCCCAGCCCCGGCGCCCCCTTGGCGGTGCGGCCGCGCTCGAACGGCTCGAAGATGTGGGCGATGTCGGCTTCGGCGATCCCCCGTCCGGTGTCGGTGACGGTGAAGGTGGCGATCTCGTGCCGCATGTTGAGATCGAGATGGACCGAGCCGCGATCGGTGAACTTGATGGCGTTGGAGATGAGATTGACCAGGATCTGCTTCAGCCGCTTCTCGTCGGTGACCACCAGTTCCGGCAGCCGAGTCGGCCGGGTGAAGCGGAAGGCGAGCCCCTTGGCCTCGGCTTGGAGGCGGAACATGTCGACGAGCTGGTCGAGGAAGTCGGGCAGGCGGATCTCGTTGCGGGCGAGTTCGAGCCGCCCCGCCTCGATGCGGGAGATGTCGAGAAGCCCGTCGATCAGCCCGGAGAGATGCTCGGCCGAGCGGCGGATGACGCGCACCGCGTTGGCGCGCGTCGGCGGCACGCCCGCATCGCGCTCCAGGATCTGGGCGTAGCCGAGGACGGCGTTGAGCGGCGTCCTCAGCTCGTGGGAGAGACCGACGAGATAACGGCTCTTGGCGAAGTTCGCCGCCTCGGCCGCCTCCTTCGCCTTCTGCAATTCGGCGTCGGTACGTTCGTGGGCGGCGATCTCGTCCAGCAGCAGCCCGGTCTGACGCGCCGATTCCTCCTGCGCCACCCGCCGGCTCTCGTGCGCCAGCACGAAGAACCAGGCGACCACGCCGGCGACGATGAAGAGCACGAAGAAGGCCGACCACAGCGCCCGCGTCAGCGCCGCCTCCGCCTCCGCCGAGCCGACCGCCGAGCGGGCGTGGATGGCGAAGAGCACGACGCCGATCGCCACCGAAATCGCCGTCAGCACCGCGACGTATTCGGCCAACCGCGGCCTGAGCAGCCGGCCGATCCGCTCCGGCAGCAGCGCCGCGACGGCGCCGCGCGCCTGCGCCGAGATCCGCGCCTGCGGTTTGCACAGGTCGCCGCAGCGGGCGTCGAGCGAACAGCACAGCGAGCAGATCGGCGCGTCGTAGGCCGGGCAATGGGCGGTATCCTCCGGCTCGAACGGATGCTCGCACACCGAACAGCGGATGGTGTCCTGCGCCCGCCACTCGCTCTTCGGCTTGCGCGCCAGATAGTAGCGCCCGTCGGTCGCCCAGGCGATGAGCGGCGCGGTGACGAGCGCCGTCGCCAGCGCCACGAAGGGCGCGAAGGCTCGGGCGATCTCGCCGAAGGCGCCGGTCGCCGCCGCCAGCGCCAGCGCCGTGGCGATCGCCATCGACCCGACCCCGACCGGATTGACGTCCCACAGATGCGCCCGCATGAACTCGATGCCCGGCGGCGCGAGCCCCAGCGGCTTGTTGATCGCGAGATCGGCGGTGATCGCCCCCAGCCACGCCACCGCGACGATGGCGAACAGCCCGAGCGTCTTCTCCAGCGCCTCGTAGATACCGAGCTCCATCAAGAGGAGCGCGATCGACACGTTGAACACCAGCCACACCACCCGGCCGGGGTGGGAATGGGTCAGCCGCGAGAAGAAGTTCGACCAGGCGAGCGACCCGGCATAGGCGTTCATCACGTTGATCTTGAGCTGCGACACCACGACGAAGGCGGCGGTCAGCACCGTCGCCGCCTCCTTCGACGGCAGCATGTAGGAGAACGCCACCTGGAACATGTGCGCCGGCTCGCCGGCATGTTCCGCGGGCACACCCAGGCGCAGCGCGATCACCGCCAGCAGCGACCCGGCGAAGAGCTTGGGCAGGCCGAGCACCACCCAACCGGCGCCGGCGAAGAAGGTGCCGAGCCGCTGGCCGAGCCGCCCGAGCGCGGCGCGCAGGCCCCTCCCCTCGCCCGCCTTCCCGCCCTCGGCCGGTAGGAAGCGCAGGAAGTCGACCTGTTCGCCGATCTGCGGCATCAGGGCCAGGATCACCGACGAGGCGAGGCCGAAACGGACGAGATCGAATTCCTCGAACGCCGTCCCCGGCACCCCGCCCCGAGTCACACCCCCGAACTGCCACCACGCCGCGAACTGCGCCGGATCCTTCCAGGCGATGAAGGCGAAAGGGGCGATGTTGAGGACGATCCAGAACGGCTGGGTCCACAGCTGGAAGCGCGAGATCGCGGTGATGCCGTAGATCACCAGCGGGATCACCGCCAGTGCTGAGAGGATGTAGGAGAGCCACAGCGGGATGCCGAAGGCGAGTTCCAGCGCCCCCGACATGATCGACGCCTCGATGGCGAAGAGGATGAAGGTGAAGCTGGCGTAGATCAGCGACGTGACGGTCGAGCCGATGTAGCCGAAGCCGGCACCGCGGGTGAGAAGATCGATGTCGACGCCGTAGCGCGCCGCGGTCCGGGCGATCGGCAGGCCGGTGACCAGCAGGATCACCGAGACCGCGAGGATGGCCGCGGTGGCGTTGACCACCCCGTGCGCCAGCGTGATCGCCCCGCCGATCGCTTCGAGCGCCAGGAACGAGATCGCCCCGATGGCGGTCTGGGCGACGCGCGGCGCCGACCACTTGCGCGCGCTCTTCGCCGTGAAGCGCAGCGCATAGTCCTCGAGCGTCTGGTTGGCGACCCAGCGATTGTATTCGCGTCGGACGGGAAGAATGCGCTGCTGACCGGCCACGACGGAAAAACTCCTCGATACCGCCCGCGAAACAGCAAGAAGCATGCAAACCGCCGCCGTGCGAGGCCTCTCACTCCCCGAGGGCGACGCCCACGACCCGGTGGCGTCGATCGCCGGCGCCGCACGGGCGCGAACGGAACGGCGCACCGCAGAAAGAATGTCGCACCTCCGGCCCGCGACCCCGCGCTGAGCCGTGACTTCGCTCGCCGTCGCAGCATCACGCCCAATTTATAGGCAGCATGATGCCCATTTCTCGAGCAGGTCGCACCGTTGGGCAGAACCTACGTCAGACGACGTATAGGGCGCGGCGCAACATGGCTCCAGGCTCCCCTCCAACGAGTTCGAACCCGAGCTCGTGAGATCGAAATCGAACGCTTCTTGGGGGAGTGTGTCCATGTCGAAATTCGTTGCCGATGCCATGTCCCGTCGCGCCTTCGGCGCCCTCGTCGGCGCCGTGATCGCCTCCGGCGCCTTCTCCGGCGCCGCGGCGGCCGCCGACACCATCAAGGTCGGCATCCTGCACTCGCTCTCCGGCACCATGGCCATCTCGGAGACGACGCTGAAGGACACGATGCTGTTCCTCATCGACGAGCAGAACAAGAAGGGCGGCGTCCTCGGCAAGAAGCTCGAGGCGGTCGTCGTCGACCCGGCCTCCAACTGGCCGCTGTTCGCCGAGAAGGCCCGCGAACTCATCACCAAGGACAAGGTCTCGGCCGTGTTCGGCTGCTGGACCTCGGTCAGCCGCAAGTCGGTGCTGCCGGTGTTCAAGGAACTCAACAACATCCTCTTCTACCCCGTCCAGTACGAGGGTGAAGAGTCCGAGCGCAACGTCTTCTACACCGGCGCCGCGCCGAACCAGCAGGCCATCCCGGCCGTCGACTACCTGATGTCGAAGGACGGCGGCGAAGTGAAGCGTTGGGTGCTCGCCGGCACCGACTACGTCTATCCGCGCACCACCAACAAGATCCTAGAGGCCTACCTCAAGGCCAAGGGCGTCGCCGCGGAAGACATCATGATCAACTATACGCCGTTCGGTCACTCCGACTGGCAGACCATCGTCTCCGACATCAAGAAGTTCGGTTCGGCCGGCAAGAAGACCGCGGTCGTGTCGACCATCAACGGCGACGCCAACGTTCCCTTCTACAAGGAACTCGGCAACCAGGGGCTGAAGGCCACCGACATCCCGGTGGTGGCTTTCTCGGTCGGTGAGGAAGAACTCGCCGGCATCGACACCAAGCCGCTGCTCGGCCACCTCGCCGCGTGGAACTACTTCCAGTCCGTCAAGGACCCGGCGAACGACGCCTTCATCGCCAAGTGGAAGGAATTCACCAAGAACCCGAAGCGCGTCACCAACGACCCGATGGAAGCCCACGTCATCGGCTTCCAGATGTGGGTCAAGGCGGTCGAGAAGGCCGGCACCGTCGATCCGGACAAGGTCATCGACGCGCTCCCGGGCATCGAGGCCCCCAACCTGACCGGCGGCATCTCCAAGATGCTCCCGAACCACCACATCACCAAGCCGGTGCTCATCGGCGAGATCAAGGCCGACGGCCAGTTCGACGTGGTGTGGAAGACCAAGGACCTCGTCCCCGGCGACGCCTGGACCGACTTCCTTCCCGGCTCCAAGGACCTCGAGGCCGACTGGGTGTCGCTCAAGTGCGGCAACTACAACACCGTCACCAAGAAGTGCGGCGGCTGATGCGGTTCGGCGGACCGGAGGCGCCTCCGGTCCGCCCTTCGCGCCCATCGGCGTGACGACGAGATCCGGGCCGGGCGAATGCCCGGCTCCCCTTCTCCCCTCGCGGGAGAAGGTGGCCGAAGGCCGGATGAGGGGGCGCGCCGAAGGCGCATCCACCGCCGGCTCCGAGGCGAGGCTCGGGATGCCGCTCCGCGGCACGCCCTCATCCGCCCCTCCGGGGCACCTTCTCCCGCGAGGGGAGAAGGGCGACCGCGTCCCGCGGTCGGTTCGCAGATCTTCGGCGCCGTCCTCGCGACCACGCCGCCCACGGGACCCGAGACGCATGAACGCCAACGTCCGCCGCCTCGCCCGATCGGCTCTCCTGATCCTGGCGTTCCTCTCCGCCCTGCCCCTCCTCGGGGCGACCGCGAAGGCCCAGGACATCTCCGCGGCGATGGCCAAGTTCACCGCCGACAGCTATTCCGACACCGTCGCCGCGATCGGCGAAGTGGCGTCGAGCGGTCACCCGCGCGCCGCCGCGATCGTCCAGGCGATCCAGGACGGCAAGCTCGAATTCGACACCGCGTCGAAGACCGTCGCCATCCGCACCGCCACCGGCGTCGTCGACGCCGCGACCGGCGACGCCCTCGCGACGCCGCCCGCCGGCCTCACGCCCGTCCGCGCCAACAACCGTGTCCGCTCCGTCCTCGCCGCCGCCCTCGGCTCGCTGACCCTGATGTCGCCGAACCCGGCCAAGCGCCTCGAGGCGGCCGAAGCGGTGTTCAAGTCGCGCGATCAAGGCGCGCTCGCCACCATCGAAGCGGCGCTGGCCAAGGAGAGTGAGGCGCGCGTCCGTTCCGCCTTCGAGGCCGCCCGCGCCGCGATCGTCCTCCACAAGGCCGACGCCGGCGAGGATGCCCGCCTCGCTGCCGCCGCGGTCCTCAAGGCGCGCGGTGATCAGGATGCCGTCGCCACCCTGCGCGGCCTGCCCTCCGACACCCCGAAGCGCGTCAAGGACACAGCGGAAACCGCTGCGAAGGCGATCGAAACCTCGCTCGCCATGTGGGCCTCGGTGCAGAACGCCGTCTACGGCGTCTCGCTCGGCTCGGTGCTGCTGCTCGCCGCCATCGGCCTCGCCATCACCTTCGGCGTCATGGGCATCATCAACATGGCCCACGGCGAGATGGTCATGCTCGGCGCCTACACCACTTTCGTCGTGCAGGAGGTGATCCGCACCCACGCGCCGGGCCTCTTCGACTGGTCGCTCGCCATCGCCATCCCCCTCGCCTTCCTGGTTTCCGGCGCGGTCGGCGTGGTGCTGGAGCGCGGCATCATCCGCTTCCTCTACGGTCGCCCGCTCGAGACCCTGCTCGCCACCTGGGGCGTGTCGCTGGTCCTGCAACAGACCGTGCGCTCGATCTTCGGCGCCAACAACCGCGAGGTCGGCGCGCCGTCGTGGATGTCCGGCTCCTTCGAGCTCGGCAACATCACCATGACCTGGGGCCGGCTGTGGATCGTGGTCTTCGCGCTGGCGGTCTTCGTCGGGCTGATCCTCATCCTCAAGAAGACTCCCGCCGGCCTGCAGATGCGCGCCGTCACCCAGAACCGCGCCATGGCCTCGGCGATGGGCATCCGCACGCCCTTCGTCGACGCCCTGACCTTCGGGCTCGGCTGCGGCATCGCCGGCATCGCCGGCGTGGCGCTCTCCCAGATCGACAACGTCTCGCCCAACCTCGGCCAGAGCTACATCATCGACAGTTTCATGGTCGTGGTCTTCGGCGGTGTCGGCAATCTCTGGGGTACGCTCGTCGGCGCGCTGACGCTCGGCGTCGTCAACAAGTTCCTGGAGCCCTTCGCCGGTGCCGTCCTCGGCAAGATCCTGGTGCTGGTCTTCATCATCCTCTTCATCCAGAAGCGTCCCAGGGGCCTCTTCGCCCTCAAGGGCCGGGCGGTGGAATCATGATCGGCTATTTCCTCAAGAACGGCCTCGACGCCCGGGTGCGCCTCGCCCTCGTCGTCATCCTCGCCATCGCGGTCCTCGTCCCGGCCTCGAACCTCCTGCTGCCGGAGAGTTCGCCCTTCCACGTGCCGACCTATCTGGTCACCCTCTTCGGCAAATACGCCACCTACGCGGTGTTGGCGTTGGCGCTCGATCTGGTGTGGGGCTACTGCGGGATCCTCTCCCTCGGCCACGGCGCCTTCTTCGCCCTCGGCGGCTACGCCATGGGCATGTACCTGATGCGCCAGATCGGCACCCGCGGCGTCTACGGCGATCCCGTCCTGCCCGACTTCATGGTGTTCCTGAACTGGAAGGAACTGCCCTGGTACTGGTACGGCTTCGACCACTTCGCCTTCGCGATGATCATGGTCGTGCTCGTCCCCGGCATTCTCGCCTTCGTCTTCGGCTGGTTCGCCTTCCGCAGCCGCGTCACCGGCGTCTATCTGTCGATCATCACCCAGGCGCTGACCTACGCCCTGCTCCTCGCCTTCTTCCGCAACGACATGGGCTTCGGCGGCAACAACGGCCTCACCGACTTCAAGGACATCCTCGGCTTCAACGTCCAGGCCGACGGCACCCGCGCCGCGCTGTTCGCCCTGTCGTGCCTCTTGGTGGCGCTCGGCCTCGTCCTCGCCGCGGCGATCGTCAATTCCAAGCTCGGCAAGGTGCTCGTCGCCATTCGCGACGCCGAGAGCCGCACCCGCTTCATCGGCTACCGGGTCGCCACCTACAAGACCTTCGTCTTCACCGTGTCGGCGATGCTCGCCGGTCTCGCCGGCGCCCTCTACGTGCCGCAGGTCGGCATCATCAACCCCTCGGAATTCTCGCCCGCCAACTCGATCGAAGCGGTGATCTGGGTGGCGGTGGGCGGCCGCGGCACCCTGGTCGGTGCGGTCGTCGGCGCCGTCGCCGTCAACTGGGGCAAGACCTGGTTCACCGGCGTGCTGCCCTCGTTCTGGCTCTTCGCCCTCGGCGGCCTCTTCGTCCTCGTCACCCTGTTCCTGCCCAAGGGCATCGTCGGGACCTGGTCGGAATGGCGAGCGAAGCGCAAGGCGACCCCGCCGAGCGACGCGGCGCCGGCACCGGCGGAGTGAACGAGATGGCGAGACTCGTCTCCAACTACCGCCGTGCCGTGAGGCTCCCCCCCTCCCTGGCCCTCCCCCTCCAGGGGGGAGGGAAAGCGAGAAGCACGGCCACCAATCTGCTCGAGCGCCGCTCTCGCGGCCCGGCCCTTCGATCCGAAGGTCCTCTCCCCAACGTCCCCTCCCCCCTGGAGGGGGAGGGACAGGGAGGGGGGGCTCGGCCTCGTCTCTCTCGCGACCACCATCGCCGTCGTTCCCCCACGCCCAGGAGCACGCCATGACCGAAGCGCTCGCCGCCAATGCCCTGCTCTATCTCGACGACGTCAAGGTCTCGTTCGACGGCTTCAAGGCACTGAAGGGCCTGTCGCTGACCATCGAGCCGGGCGAGATGCGCGCCATCATCGGCCCCAACGGCGCCGGCAAGACCACGATGATGGACTGCATCACCGGCAAGACCCGCCCCGACGAGGGCGAGGTCTCCTTCGAGGGCGGCTCGATCGATCTGACCAAGCTCGACGAGGCGACCATCGCCGAACTCGGCATCGGCCGGAAGTTCCAGAAGCCGACGGTGTTCGAGAGCCATACGGTGGAGGACAATCTCTATCTGGCGCTGAAGTCCGATCGCGGTCCCCTCGCCACCCTGTTCCATCGCCTGTCCGGCGCCGAGGCGGCCCGCATCGACGAGTTGCTCGCCACCATCAAGCTGACGGCGCGGCGCTCCGACCTCGCCAAGAACCTGTCCCACGGCCAGAAGCAGTGGTTGGAGATCGGCATGTTGCTGGCTCAGGAGCCGAAGCTCCTGCTCGTCGACGAGCCGGTCGCCGGCATGACCGACGCCGAAACCATGGAGACCGCCGCCCTGCTGCGCCGGATCCATGAGAGCGGCAAGTCGGTGGTGGTGGTCGAACACGACATGGCCTTCGTCCGCGAACTCGGCGTCAAGGTGACGGTGCTGCACGAAGGCGGCGTGCTGTCGGAAGGCTCGATCGACCACGTGGCGAGCGACCCTCGGGTGATCGAGGTGTACTTGGGGCGGTGAGGTTCGGCAGGGCCCGCTCGGCGATCTGCCGCGAGGCCGCCCCCCCTCCCTGTCCCTCCCCCTCCGGGGGGAGGGACGATGGGGAGGCGCGGTCATCCCAGGCAGACCCTCATTCGCAGCATCGCCGCGACCGAGACGGAAAAGATGGTGGGCCGACGCCGCCATGACCATTCCCTCCCCCCTCGAGGGGGAGGGCCAGGGAGGGGGGGCTGGACCTCCCCATGCGGCCGAAGGGCCGTCGAACCGCAGGAACGCCCGAGGCCCCGCCTCGCCACAGGAACGACGACGATGCTGAAAGTCTCGAACATCGATCTCCACTACGGCGCCGCCCAGGCGTTGCGCGGCGTCTCGGTCGAGGCGCACGTCGGCGAGATCTCCTGCGTGCTCGGCCGCAACGGCGTCGGCAAGACCTCGCTCCTGCGCGCCATCACCGGTCATCAGCCGATCACCGCCGGCTCGATCGAATGGGAAGGCCGCGACCTCGGCCGCTCGCCTCCCTACGATCGCGCCCGCCACGGCATCGCCTTCGTCCCCCAGGGTCGCGAGATCTTCCCGCTCTTGACGGTCGAGGAGAACCTGCAGACCGGCTTCGCCGCCCTGCCCCGCTCGGAACGCTACGTCCCCGACGAGATCTTCGAACTCTTCCCCGTCCTCGGCGACATGTTGCGCCGGCGCGGCGGCGACCTTTCCGGCGGCCAACAGCAGCAACTCGCCATCGGCCGGGCTCTCGTCACCCGCCCACGCCTCCTCGTCCTCGACGAGCCGACCGAAGGCATCCAGCCGTCGATCATCAAGGACATCGGCCGCGCCCTCGAATATCTGCGCGGCAAGGGCACCATGGCGATCCTGCTGGTCGAGCAATATTTCGACTTCGCCCGCGAACTCGCCGACCGCTACGCCGTGCTCGACCGCGGCGAGGTGGTGATCGCCGGTACGAAGACGGAAGTCGACCCGGAAGAGGTCCGCAACCGCATCGCGGTTTGAGATCCGGCTCGCCGCCTCCCCGCCGAACGCGGCCCCCGAACGTGGAACGACCGCGGCGCGTCGATGGGCGCACCGCGGTCGTCGTCGTTTTCGAAGGGGTCGTCGCTCAGTGCGGCATGATCACCGAGAACACCACGTGGCGCGGCTCCTTGCCGGCCGCCTTGGCCGCCGCCATCAGCGAGGTGTCGGGCGAGACGCCGGTGACGCCGACCCGCGCCAGACGGGCGTCGATCTCGGCCGGGGTGACCTTCAGCACCGGGGCGAGATCGGCGATGCGGGCGTTGCCGATCGCCTGGAACATCGCCACCTGCGGATTGCCACCGACGCCACCGAGTTCGAAGACGCCGGTCGCGGCGAAGCCGAGTGCGGCGACCAGCGAGACGCCGAGCGGCCAGATCAGCCAGCCGCGCTTCAGATAGCTCAGCATCGGTTGCCAATTCTTCCACACGTGCAGCACGATGGGGACGATCAGCACCATGCTCAGCCACTCGTGCATGCCGCGGAAGGCGGCCGTACCGACATGGAAGAACAGGAAGACGCCGGAGACCAGCGATACCACGAAGAGGCCGGTGGTGAACGGCGTGGCGTAACGATTGACGTAGTCGCGGAACATGGCGGGCCTCATCTCGGGGTTCGGGCCTCTCCACGGCGGTCACGCCGCCGTGAAGTCGCTCTCTGGATTGGACCCGCCGCGACGAGAAGTCGAATGAACTCGCGGTAAGGTGGCGCGACGGCCGGGCGCCCGGCCCTCGATCCGACACGAAAAGACGCGCTGCCGAGGCCGGCAGCGCGTCCGAATGTCGCAGCCCCCGGAGGGGCGAATCAGGGCTTCGGCGCTTCGCCGCCCTGCGGCTTCGGTGCCCCACCGTTCTGCAGTTTCTTGGCGGCCTCTTCGGCACGCTTCTGCAATTCCTGCTGCAACTGATCCTGGCTCTGCTGACCGGCGGACGGATCGACGCCGACGCTCTCCAGCGCCGCCTTGAAGGTGTCGAGGCGGAACGGATAGCCGGTCGGCTTCTGCTGCAGCGTCAGCGCGGTGACGACCAGAAGGTTGCCCTTCTTCAGGTCGCCGAAATTCTGATCGGTGAGATCGAAATCGCCGTAGCAGGCGTTGGGGAAGCAGATGCGGTACTTGACCTCGACCGGCTTGTTCTTGTCGATCATGACGCGCATGCCCGGCTGGACCAGAATGCCCGGCGGCACGGCGATGAGCAGCGTCTTCTTCGGCTCGCCCTCGGTGTCGCGCACCGCGACCGAGGCGATCAGCTCGCCGTTGGCGCCGCGCAGCTCCTTGGCGATCAGGCAGATGCTCTTACCCTCGGCATCCTTCTGGCAGATCTTCACCCACGGATAGGTGTCCTCCGGCACCGCCGGACCCTTCGCGTCCTTGCCGTTCGGGGCCGCCTGCGGCTTCGCCGCCGGCTTCTGCGGCGCGGCCGGCTTCTTCTCCGGCTTGGGCGCCAGTTGCACCGGCTTGCCGTCCTGGGCCGAGGCCGGCGCGCTGGCGAGGAGGAGAGCCGTGGACAGAGCGCCGGCGGCGAGGGCGGCGCCTTCGAGACCCTTCACGAGCGTCGGAGCCTTCGCGCGAATGTAGCTGACAACCATGGAATCCCGATCCTCGAACAGGGCCGCCTCCGAATCTCCGCGCGGCCTCCCGCCCGGTCGAACTCGAAGGTCGACGAATACCGCTCACCTCTCCGGCGACGCATCCGGCGCAACCGATCGCCGATCGACCGCGACGACCGACCGCGACGACCGACCGCGACGACCGACCGCGACGACCGACCACCGCGCCTGCGAAGCATCTCGCGGAGCCCGGCGTCGGGATGACGGCAGAACACGGCGAAACCGTGTCGCCACCTCCGGCGCCGCTCGATCCATAGCCTCTCGCCCTCCGGATTTCCAGCCGGTCGACGCAGCTCTTTCGCCGTCGCGCCTCGATCTCGCGCCCCGCTCCCGGGACGCGGCCGCGACCGTGGTAGCATCCGCCGCAGAATCAGGAGGAACCTCGAGCCCGTGTCCGTCGCCTGCGCGACCCCCGAACCGAAGCCGACCGAGCGCCGACACCTCGCCGGCGCCCTCGCGGTCGCCTGCCTCGTCGCGACGGCGGCGATGCCGGTCGACGCGGCGAAGGCCGAGCCGCGCCCGGCGATCGCCATGCACGGTACGCCGCTCTATCCGCCCGACTTCGACCACTTCGCCTACGCCGATCCGAAAGCGCCGAAGGGCGGCCGCATCACCATGGGTGTCCAGGGCACCTTCGATCAGTTGAACCCCTTCGTGGTCAAGGGCAACGCCGCGGTCGGCATGCGTGAGGGCTCGGGCGGCACCAACGTCTACGAGAGCCTGATGGAGCGCTCCTACGACGAGCCCTTCTCGCTCTACGGCCTCCTCGCCGAGACGATCGACGTCGCCACCGATGGCCGTTCGGTGGAGTTTCGCCTGCGCCCCGCCGCCCGCTTCTCCGATCGCAGGCCGGTCACGCCCGAGGACGTGATCTTCAGCCTCGAGACCCTGCGCGAGAAGGGCCTGCCCTACATGCGGTCGAACTACCGCGACGTGACGAAGGTCGAGAAGACCGGCGACCACGCGGTGCGTTTCACCTTCGTCGACGCGCAGAACCCCGAGCTGCCGCTGATCCTCGCTCTGATGCCGATCCTGCCGGCCCATGCCTGGAAGGATCGCGACTTCGAAAAGACGACGCTCGAGCCGCCGATCGGCTCCGGCCCCTATGTCGTCACCCGCGCCGAGCCGGGCGCCCTGCTCGAACTCGCCCGCGATCCCGACTACTGGGGCCGCGATCTCGCCGTTCGCCGCGGCCTCTACAACGCCGACACGCTGCGCTACGAGTATTATCGCGACAACAATTCGCTGTTCGAGGCCTTCAAGAAGGGCCTGATCGACATCCTCGCCGAGAGCGATCCGGCGCGCTGGTCGCAGAACTACGATTTCCCCGCCGTCGCCGAAGGGCGCGTGAAGAAGGAAGCCTTCGTCACCACCCTACCCAAGGGCATGACCGGCTTCGTCCTCAACACGCGACGGCCGATCTTCGCCGATGTCCGCGTGCGCGAGGCGCTGATCCGCCTCTACGATTTCGATTGGGCCAACAAGAACCTCTACTTCGGCCTCTACGAGCGCCAGAAGGGCTATTTCGACGGCTCCGAGCTCTCCTATTTCGGCCATCCCGCCGACGCCCGCGAGAAGGCGCTCCTCGCCCCCTTCCCCGGCGCCGTGCGCGACGACGTCGCCGCCGGCACCTGGGGACCGCCGGTCACCGACGCCTCCGGGCGCGACCGCGCCGTGCTCAAGGGCGCCTTCGATCTGCTGCGCGCCGCCGGTTGGCGAATCGACGGCGGCAAGCTGGTGAACGCGAAGACCCGCGAACCGCTCTCCTTCGAGATCCTGGTGGCGGTGCGCGAGCACGAGCGCCTCGCCATCGCCTATCAGCGCACCCTCGCCGTTCTCGGCATCGAGGCGCGCATCCGCACCGTCGACGCGGCCCAGTACGAGATGCGGCGCAAGACGTACGATTTCGACATGACCATGTGGTCGTGGGGCGCCTCCGCCTCGCCGGGCAACGAGCAGATCAATCGCTGGACCGCCCGTGCGGCGGCGACCGAAGGTTCGCTCAACCTGCCGGGCGTCGCCTCTCCCGCCGTCGACGCGGTCGTCGACGCGTTGATCGCCTCGCGCAGCCGCGAGGATCTGGTGGCCGCCGCGCGCGCCCTCGATCGCCTGCTCGTCTCCGGCTTCTACGTCGTGCCGCTCTTCCATGCGCCGGCGCAATGGGTGGCGCATTGGACACGAATCGAACATCCGTCCACCATGCCGAAATGGGGATGGACACTACCGGCCTGGTGGGTGGCCGACGGGGGGAAGGAATGATCGTCGCACGCGAAGACGAGTCGCGCGTCCACACCGCGTCCGGTGTCTGGGGCCGCGTCACCCTCGACCAGATCGTCGCCAAGAACGCCCAGAGCCGGCCCGATCATCCGGCCCTGATCGATTTTGCCGATCGCGCGACCTGGACTCACGGAGCCCCCGAGAGCCTCACCTGGCGCGAGTTGCAGACCCGTGTCGACGCGCTCGCCGCCTTCTTCCTCGCCGTCGGCCTGCAGCCCGACACGGTCATCGTCTTCGAAGTGCCGCCGACGTCCGATGCGGTCGTCGGTTTCCTCGCCGCCTCGCGTGCCGGTCTCGTCGTCGCGCCCCTCCCCCTCGGTGCTCGCGAAGCCGACGCCATCGACCTGTGCCGCGCCACCGGCGCCAAGGCGATCCTCACCGTCACCGAGACCGAGGGCGAGACGCACGGCGAACGGCTGCGGTCGGTCGCCGCCGAACTCTTCCAGATCCGCTTCGTCTTCGCCGCCGGCGGCGACGTGCCCGACGGTCTGATCGATCTCGCCATGGTCTTCGCCGAGGCCGAAGGTCTCGGCACTCCGGCGGAAGTGGTTCGCAAGGGCAATCCGGCCGATCACGCCCTCACCGTCGAGATCGCCGCCCTACCCGGCGAGATCGAGGCCGATCCGGCATCGGAAGCGCGTCGCGCGCCCCTGCCCCGCTCGCACAATCACTGGATCGCCACCGGTCTGATGACGCTGCTCGAAGCGCGTATCGACGCCGACAGCGTCCTCGTCTCGCCCTTCGCGCCGACGGGAACCGCCGGCATCGGCGCCGCCCTGGTGCCGTGGCTCGTCGCCGGCGCCACTCTGGTGACCGGCCTGCCGCGCGCCACCGACGGCCTCGCCGAGGAGGCGGCCACCCGCGGCGCCACCCACGTGCTGGCGCCGCTGCGCTTCGCCCGACGCATCGCCGAGCGCCTCGCCCTCCACCGCAACGATGCCGCCATTCTGGCGATCGGCGAAGAGGAGCCCGGCGACCGGCCGATGCCGATGGGCCGCGACACCATCGACGTCACCATCGTCGGTGCCTTCGGTCTGATCGCCCGGCGCCGCACCGACCCGCTCCTGCCCCGCCCGCTGCCGCTCGGCGTGCTCGGCGCGCCGGCCGAGAGCGAGTTCGCCCCGCCGCTGGTCGAGGTCCGCATCAAGGCGCTGGCCCAGCGGGCCGCCCAGATGCCGCCCAACCGCACCCTCGGTGGCGAGGTTCAGTTGCGCGGTGCCATGGTGCCGCATTTCAACTGGCCGACCACCGCCCAGGAGCGCCGTCATCGCTCGCGCGACCCGGAAGGATGGATGGCGACCGGCCTCGGGGCTCGCATCGTCTCGGCCCAGCCGCCCACCTTCGAGGTCGGAGGTCGCGTCGACGGCGCCGTCCGCATCGGTCAGACCACCATCGATCTCGACGCCCTCGATCTCGTCTATCGCGGTGTCGGCGGCGTCGCCGACGCCGCCGCGCTGGTCGTCGTCGACGATCTCGAAGGCCCCGGCATCGCCGCGGCGGTGGTACCGAAATCCGGTGTCCGTTTCGACCCCGCCGCATGGCTCGCCGCGGTCGAGGAGACCCGCATCGGCCTCGCCCGCCTCCCCCGCCGGGTCTACACCGTGCCGGCGATCGCCCGCGGTCCGTCCGGCCGGGTGTTGCGCGGCGGCATGACCCAGCACCTGATGGCGCGTCCCTGAGCGTCGGTGCCCGCGCAGGCCGACGAAAATGCGACGACGGACGTGATCGCTCACGTCCGTCGCATCGTTTCGGGGATGGGGATCCGACCGTCGATCAGACGCCGGTGGCGGCGAGACGCGCCGCGCCGTCCATGTCGCCCATCATGTCGGCGATACCGGCGCTCGCCAGAAGATCGCGCAGCGCCATCGCGGTGACGGCGACACGATCGGCGGCGTCGCCGTCGGCGGCAGGATCGATGGCCGCGAGATCGGCCTGAAGAGCTTCCAATCGGCGAAGAACCTGAGGCAGCATGTGTGTGTCTCCTCGGGACGCGGAACAAGCGGAGCCCGATCATGCACGGCCGTCCGTCAACCGAGTCTTAACGAGTCGTTTCGAAACGTCGCGATCCGAGAAATTCCGTCTTCGCCCGCCGCTTCGCCCCGTCCGCCGATCGCCCGCTTCCGCCGATCCGCCGAACCGGCTTCGTCAACAGGACGTTAACCATGATCGGGGCACTCTGGCGGAACATCCGGAGTCCGTCACCAAATGTCCTATCGCGGGCGCGTCCTCGTCATCGAAGAATCCCCTCGTCCCGAAACCCGACTTCTCTGGGACGGCATCCGGGCGGAAGGGTGGGACGTCCACGCCGTGCCCCTGGCGCGCACCGTCGACCAGACCGTCGCCGGCCATCCCGACCTCGTGGTGTTGAACCTCGCCGGCGCCGGTGGCGACGTCGCCCGAACCCGCTATCTCGACGCCGCCGCCCGCATGTCGCTGCTGCGCGCCACCCGCCGCACCCCGGTGATCGCCGTCGACGACGGCGAGCTCGTCGCCGACGAACGGCCGATCGGCGTCGCCGACGTCATCCGCGCCCCGTGGTCGGTCGGCCACGTCGCCGCCCGCATCGGCTCGCTCACCCGCCTCGCCACCATGCGGGCGGAGATCTATCGTCGCCTCGACACCGCCCAGCGCTACGGCCTCTCCCAACCCGACCTCGAACTTTCCGCGTCGCTCGGCGACGCCCACGTGCTCGTCGTCGGCGCCGGCATCCGCTACTTCACCATCGAGAAAGCGTTGTCGAAGCGCGCCACCCTGGTCGGCGCCTTCACCATCGAGACCGCGCTCGACTATCTCGAGCGCCGCCCCTTCGACGCCGTGGTGCTCAACCTGCCGCTCGACGACGCGATCGACTTCGTCGAGGTGCTCAGGCGCAATCCCGCGTGGTTCGCCCTGCCGGTCGTGGTGCTCACCGGCGACACCGAGCCGCGCATGGTCGAAGCCGTGCACGAGGCCGGCGCCAGCGACGTCGTCTTCGCCGACGAGAGCGAGAGGGTCTTCGCCGACCGGGTCGAAGCGGCGATGAGCGAGCATCGCCTGCGCGAGACGCTGAAGGCGGCCTATTCCCGCGCTCGCCATCAGGCGACAAACGACTCGCTGACCGGCCTCTACACCCGCGGCTTCCTGATGGATCACCTCGGGCTTCTCGTCGGCGACGCCCGCGACACCGGCGAACGGCTGACCCTGGTCGGTCTGCGGATGATGGACATGGCCGAGACCAACGCCGAATGGGGTTGGGCCGGCGGCGACCATCTGATCCGGCAGGTCGGCTCGCTGATCGGCCGGCTGGTGCGCGGCGAGGATCTGGCGGCGCGCGCCGGCGGCGATCGCTTCGCTCTGGTGCTGCCGGCGACCGACGGCGAGGACGCCGCCCGCGTCGCCCACCGCATCGCCGGCGTCATCGAGACCACCGCCTTCACCGTGCCCGACGCCACCGGCCCGGTCTACGTGTCGATCATCGTCGGCATCGCCGAATGCGAACCCGACGACGATCCCGACAGCCTCTACGCCCGCGTCTTCGCCGCGCCCGAGGCGTGATGCCTCAGCCCTCGGACCCGCTACCCATCCGCACCAGCCGCAGACCGGCGGCGGCGAGATCGGCCGGGAAGGTGTCGCCGGAGAAATAGGTCCATTCGTCGTGGCGCGCCGCCGCGATGGCGTCACCCGGCGCCCCGCCCGCCCCCGGCTCGGCCGGATGGCACATGATGAGCGGCCGCCGACCCTCGCCTTCGAGAAACGACCGGAAGTTCGCGCCGAAGCTGCCGTCGGCGGCGAAGGCGGTCACCCCGCGAAAGCCGTCGTTGACGGTCACGCCGCGTCGCGCCGCCGCCCGCGCCATGCCGCCCGACAGCACCGAGACCAGCAACGTCTTCGGCACCTCGATGCCGCGCCGAACGATCGCGAGCGCCGGCTCGTGACAGTCGCGCACCCAGGTGGTGCGCCGGTCGAGGCGGCCCTCGTCGAAGGCGGCGAACAGCGCCTTGCGCACCGTCGGCAGCACGTGGACGTGCTGGTGGCCGTCGACGAAGTCGGGAGAGCGCCCGAAGACCTCCCGGAAACGGTCGATTTGACGCCCGATCTCCGCCGCGATCTCGGCATAGACGAGCCGCCCCGTCAGAGCGCGCGCCAGGACCGAACCGAGTTCCTGCGGCCGGCCGTCGGGGGCGAAGGCGGGCATCGGCCCGAGAGGAGACAGTTCGGTGAGGGCGAAGTGCAGACCGATGTCGGCGCGGTCGGAAAGCGCGGCCAGACGCGGTGCGTCGGCCTCGAATTGCGCGCCGGCGACCATGCAGCCGGTGGCGGTGAGCCGCTCCGCCTCGATCAGGGCGAGGATCGCCTCGTCGATCTCGGCGCCGAGGCCGAAGTCGTCGGCACACAGAACGAGAGGGCGCGCCGCATCGGATGCGCCTGCCACCGTCGATCCGTCATCCTGCGGCGCGACGATCATTCCCACCGCTCCCCTTCACCAACTCGGGACGCCGCCATTGACGGACACCGCCTTCCCGGCGACACCTGTCGGCACCCCATTTCGGCCGGATACATCATCCCGCCGTCCCGTGGAAAGGAAAATGACATGACTCGCGTTCCGGCCACGCCGCACCAGAACGGCACCCCCGGACCGATGGTGAGCGTCGTCCTGCCGATGCGCAACGAAGCGCGCGGTTTCGACCGGCTGTTCGCCCGTCTCGTGCCCGCCCTCGAAGGGCTCGCCACCCCTTACGAGATCGTCACCGTCGACGACGGTTCGACCGACGACACGCTCACCCGCCTGAAGACCTTCCGCGACGAGATCCCGACGCTCAAGGTGGTGTCGTTGTCGCGCAATTTCGGCAAGGAGATCGCCGTCACCGCCGGCCTCGCCCGCACCACCGGCGACGTCGTCGTGGTGATGGACAGCGATCTGCAACACCCGCCGGAGTCGATTCCCGCGCTTCTCGCCCCCTGGCGCGAGGGGGGCTACGACCTCGTCTACGCCCGCCGCAAGAACCTCGATCGCGGCGGCCTCCTGCGCAACGCCTTCTCCAAAGGCTTCTACGCGCTGTTCGACTTCATGAGCGAAGTCCGCGTCGACCGGGAGACCGGTGACTTCACCGCCATCGACCGCAAGGTCGTCGACGCCTTCCTCGCCATGCCGGAGCGCAATCGCTTCAACCGCGGCCTCTTCGCCTGGGCCGGCTTCCGCACGACGACCGTCGACGTGATCATGGAGGAGCGGCAGGTCGGCACCTCGCAGTGGGGCTTCGTCAAGCTCTTGCGCCTCGCCGCCAACGCCATCACCTCCTTCGGCACTCTGCCGCTGAAGATCTGGGTGGTGATCGGCTCGGTCGTCTCGGCCAGCGCCCTCGTCTACGGCGCCTACGTCCTGATCAAGACGCTGCTCTTCGGCGCCGACGTTCCGGGCTATCCGTCGTTGATCGTCGCCACCATGTTCTTCGCCGGCATCCAACTCGTCGGCCTCGGCATCATCGGCGAATACGTCGGCCACGTGTTCTCCGAGGTGAAGCGCCGGCCGCTCTATTTCGTGCGCGAGGCGATCGGCTTCGACCACCCGCCCGCGACCACCTCCCACACCCCCGGCATCACCGTGGATCCGAGCGCCCACCATGACCTCTGAAGCGACCGCCGGTCGACCGCGTTTCGACCTGCGTCTCCTCGCCGCGATCGTGGTGATCGCCGCCGCCTGGGTGGTGCTCACCCGTCCCTGGCTCTCCGGCACCTATGCCGTTCCCTGGGACGCGGAGGCGCATTTCCGGCCGCAGATGGCCTTCCTCGCCCATTCGCTGCACGCCGGCGAAGGGGTGTCGTGGAACCCTTACGTCTTCGCCGGCTGGGTGCAGATCTCCGACCCGCAGTCGCTGATCTTCTCACCGGCGTTCCTGATCCTCTCCCTGCTGGTGCCCGATCCCGGTGCCGTCGCACTCGACGCCACCGTCTACGCCCAACTCGGCGTCGGCGCGCTCGCCCTCCTGCTGTGGTTCCGCGACCGCGGCTGGCACGCCGCCGGCGGCACCGTCGCGGCGATCGCCTTCGCCTTCGGCGGTTCCGCCGCCTGGCGCATCCAGCACACCGGCCAGATCCTGAGCTTCGCCCTGATCCCGTTGGTGCTGCTGCTCGTCGAACGGATGATCGTGCGGCGCTCGATCGGCTGGGGCTTCCTCGCCGGTGTCGCCGCCGGCTTCCTGGCGCTCGGCCGCGACCAGATCGCCCTGCTCGGCCTCTATTTCCTCGTCGCCTACGCGATCGTCGAGATCTTCGCCGCGCCCGACCGCTGGTCGCGTCTCCTACGCTCGATCCTGCCCGGCATCGCCGGCGTCGTCGGCGGTCTCCTCGTCGTCACCGTGCCGGTGATCCTGACGCTGATCCTGACCGAACACTCCAACCGTCCGGCGATCGACCTCGTCGAGGCCGGCAAGGGCTCGCTCCACCCCGCCTCGCTGATCACCGCCGGGATCGCCGACCTCTTCGGCCAGGGCGCCCAGGACGTCGACTACTGGGGACCGCCGAGCCCCGCCTTCGGCGTCACCGACATCTACCTCGCCCAGAACATGACCGCGGTCTATGCCGGCGCCCTGCCGGCGATGGCGGTGCTGGTGCTCGGCATCGGCCGCGGCCTGCTGCTGCGTCGCGAAATCTTCTTCCACACGCTCGCCGCCGTCTTCTTCGTGCTCTACGGGCTCGGCTGGTACACCCCGGCCTACCGCGTCTTCTACGAATACATGCCGGGCATCGCCCTCTTCCGCCGCCCGGCAGACGCGACCTTCTTCATCGGCTTCTTCCTCGCCCTCCTCGGTGGCTGGCTCGTCCACGTCCGCCTGAGCGAGGACACGAAACTGCCGGGACGCGTCGCCCTCGCCTTCCAGGCGGCGCTGGTGGTCGTCGTTTTCGCCGCCCTTCCCGTCGCCTTCGGCCTCCATGCCGACCGGCTCGCCCTGGTGTGGAAGCCGCTCGTCACCGCGGCGGTGTTCTCCGCCGGTGCCCTCGTGGTGATCGCCCTCGCCGCCCATCTGGTGCGCTCCGGCGCGACCCTCGGGTCGCTCGCCGCGATCGTCCTCCTCGGCGCCTTCTCCACCGCCGATCTCGCCTGGAACAACGGCCCCAACGAATCGACCGCCTACCCGGCCGCCACCTTCGACGCGCTGGCGACCGACACCCACGATCCGGTGATCCCCTTCCTGAAGAAGAAGGTCGCCGAGACCCGCGCCCCCGACCGGCGCGACCGGGTGGAACTCGCCGGTGTCGGCTTCCACTGGCCCAACGCCGGCATGGTCCACCGCCTCGAGAACACGCTCGGCTACAACCCGCTGCGCTTCGACTTCTACGCCAAGGCGACCGGCGCCATCGATCACGCCGCCCTGCCCGAGCAGAAGGAGTTCTCGGCGCTCGAGCCGTCCTACGACAGCCTCCTCGTCGACATGCTGGGCTTACGCTTCATCGTCACTGGCGCACCGGTCGAGACGATGGACAAGAAGCTCGGCCCCGGTCGGCTGACCGAGATCGCCCGCTTCCCCGCCATCCCCGGCATCCCGCCGGCGCCGGGACGTGGCGAGACCTGGGTCTACGAGAACCCGCGCGCACTCCCCCGCGTCCTCTTCGTCGACGGCGCGCGGCCCGCCGATTTCGACGCGATCAACACCTCCGGCGTCTGGCCGGAAGGCTTCGACCCGCGCCGCGAGGTGCTGCTCGCGCCCGCCGCCCTGCCCGGCGGGCCGGTCGCCGCGACGGAAGGCGCCGCGCCGGGCCGCGCCTCGATCACCCTCTACGAGAACACTCGCGTCGACGTCGACGTCGAGGCCGAACGCGCCGGCTGGCTCGTGCTCAATGACGTCTGGCATCGCTGGTGGCGGGTCGAGGTCGACGGGATGCCGGCGAACCTGGAACGCGCCGACGTGCTGTTCCGCGCCGTCCGGCTCGAGCCCGGCCGCCATCGCGTCTCCTTCACCTTCCACCCCCTCGCCGGGCTGTGGGCGGAGCTGCAGGCGCGGCGCGCGGCGAAGTGAGAACCGCGCGCGAGCATCCGCCGGTTGCGACGATGGTGGGACCCGTCGTCGCGGCCGAGCCGATCGACCGGTCTTCGCCGAACTGACGGCGGTGACGCCACGAAAAGACGTCGACATCGGCCCTCACTCCGGGGCATTGAAGGACCCGTCGTCCCGCTGTGCCCGACGGCCCGGCGGATTCGTCGCCGGCCGGCCGGCACGGGGCGCCCCACGAACGATGAAGAACGAAGAACGGAGAGTGGAGGAATGTCGCCGATGAACAGCGAAGCGGTCGCATCGCCGGGGGATCGGGGTTGGGCCAAGCAGCTGCGCCGCTACTGCGAGCCGCGCATCGCGCGCAGCCTCGCCGAGATCGCCGCCACCGTCCTGCCGCTCGCCTTCGCCTGGGGTCTCCTGGTTTGGGCCGTCGAGACCGAACGCTGGTGGCTCTACGCCCTGCTGCTGGTGCCGGCGGGTCTCTTCCTGGTGCGCGTCTTCATGCTCCAGCACGACTGCGGCCATTACGCCTTCTTCTCCGCCAAGGGCGCCAACGACTGGTTCGGCCGCGTCCTCGGTGTCCTGACGCTGACCCCTTACGATCATTGGCGCCGTTGCCACGCCATCCATCACGCCTCCTGCGGCAATCTCGATCGCCGCGGCGTCGGCGACATCGACACCCTGACGGTCGAGGAATACCGGGCGCTGTCGCCCTGGCGCCGGCTCGTCTATCGCGCCTATCGCCACCCGCTGGTGCTGTTCGGCATCGGTCCGTCCTTCGTCTTCATGCTGCAGAACCGCATCCCCACCGGCAAGCTCACCCGCGGCATCATGCCGTGGATCAGCACGCAGTCGACCAACCTCGGCATCGCCGTCCTCGCCGGTCTCGCCATCTGGGGCCTCGGCCTCGGCACCTTCCTGATCGTCCATCTGCCGGTGGTGGTGATCGCCGCCACCATCGGGGTCTGGCTGTTCTACGTGCAGCATCAGTTCGAGACGACCTCGTGGGACCACGCCGGAACGTGGAACCTCCAGGACGCGGCGCTGCACGGATCGTCCTACTACCGGCTGCCGCCCGGGCTGCGCTGGCTGACCGCCGACATCGGCATCCACCACGTCCACCATCTCGCCAGCCGCATCCCCTTCTATCGCCTCTCCGAGGTGCTGAAGGATCATCCCGAGCTGCGCGACATCGGCGGCCTGACCATCCTGCGCAGCTTCGCCTGCGTCCGCCTCACCCTGTGGGACGAACAGAAGCGTCGCCTCGTCTCCTTCCGCGACGCCCTCGCCGGCCCCGCGCCCGGCCCGGCAGCGGCCTGAGGACGCCTAGCCGCGCGAGCCCGTGACGCTCGGGCTCGCCCCACCTCGGGTCCGCGTCGACCGCGAAAGGCCGCCGCGGACCCCGCCCCGCGGGTCGGCCGTTCGCCCCCGCC
The DNA here is from genome assembly GCF_036782435.1 of Pinisolibacter sp. Lineage (NCBI taxonomy): Bacteria > Pseudomonadati > Pseudomonadota > Alphaproteobacteria > Hyphomicrobiales > Ancalomicrobiaceae > Pinisolibacter > Pinisolibacter sp. The sequence continues at coordinate 28,844 of NZ_DAIPZB010000034.1, forward strand.
CCCTCCCGGACCTCCGGTGCGCCGCATCGACGCGATCCGGATATTTCACGAGGATCCGCTCATCCCTCGTTCACCCTCGCCGCCGAAAGGCGCCGGTGAGAGGGGCGGGCTTTCGATCTTCTTCACGCTCGCCGAGTCATGGTCGCCGCATCGAACAACGCGGAGGCCGACCATGAGACCGAGCGCTCTCGCCATTGCCACCATCTTTGCGGTCCTCGCCGCGACCGCTCCCGCCGCCGCCGGCATCACCGCCGTCTTCGGCGGATTGCGACCGGCCGTCTCGAGCGCCGATGCCGTCTGTACGGCGCCGGCCGGCGGTCTCCTCCGGCTCGAACCGATCGCCGGCCTCGCCGTCTCGCCGCTACGCTGACGCGTCTCCGGAGGGGCCGGGAAAAGTTACCCGGTCGTTAACCACCTCTCAAAGGTTCGCCGTCACAATCGTCGGACGATTCGGACCGAAGGAACCGCACCATTGTCGATCGTCGCCAGCCTGTCGCTCCTCTTCGGCATCGTACTCGGACTGCGCTTCAACGTTCGGGCCGTCTTCGCGGTCTGCCTGGTGGTGTTGATCGGTGGTATCGTCGCCGCGCTCGGCGGCTTGGTCGCGACCGGTGAGGCCGCCCTCTTCGCGGTGTCGGTGACGGTGGCGCTGCAGGTCGGCTATTTCGTCGCGATGGTCATCGGCGCCATGCATCTGGCCGATACGCCCGAAGAGACGGCGGCGCAGCGCGCCGAGACCCGAGAGCGTTTCGAAATGCCCCGCATGTGAGGCCCGGACGGCCGGCGGCGGGCATCACCCGGCGAGGCGGCACCCATGATCGCAGGATCGGACAGCCGTCGCTCACGTCTCGGACCCGGCGGCCGATACACCGGGCGACACGCCGGACACCTCGTCTCCCTGATCGTCGGAGCCGTCGTCGCCACGGCGAGTGCCGAAGAACCCTCCCCGCCCGCCACCGCCACACCGCCGCCGATCTGGGTCCCGGTTCCCACCCGCGTCGATCGCGACAAGGACACGCGCGAGCGCCTCGACCCGGCGCCGGCCGCCGAGATCGTCTCCCGCACCGTGGTGAGAAGCGCCCGCGGCGACGGCCCCGCCACACTGCGCATCGACGGCCGCCGCCATCGCCTCTTCGGTCTCGCGGACATCGAGCCCGGCCGGATCTGCACCACCGCGGAAGGATTTCGTTGGGCCTGCGGCCTGCGCGCCCGCGCCGTCCTCGCCGCCCTCGTCGGCGGCCGCACCCTGCGCTGCCGCATGATCGGCGCCGCCGAAGCCGCCGATCCGGTGATCGACTGCCTCCGGGGCGGCCGTTCACTGTCCGAACGGATGTTGGCCGACGGCTGGGCCGAACTCGACGAGGCCGGCGCCGCCGACCCGGCCCTCGTGAACGCCCGGGCCACCGCCGAGCGCGAGGGACGCGGGTTGTGGTCGAAGCGGAGCCCGCCGTGATCCTCACGCCTCGAGCGGCGCGGCCGGGTCCTTCTGGTCGCCGCGGCTCGGCCGCCCCTCGGCAGCACCCCCGACCGGCAGCGTGATCCGCACCAGAAGGCCGTGCGGCTTCGCCGCCTCCAGATCGAGACGTCCGTCGTGGCCGTCGACCACCGCATTGACGATGGCGAGCCCGAGACCGAAACCGCGGGCTTCGTCCATGTTGCGCGCCACATCGCCGCGCACGAAGGGGCGCAACATCGCCTCGCGGTCGGCCTCCGCGATCCCCGGACCGTCGTCCTCGACCTCGACGACGACGGCGCCCCTCACCGCAGCCAGCCGCACCACGCAGCGCTCGCCGAACTTGAGCGCGTTGTCGACGAGATTGGCGAAGGCCCGCTCGATCGCGATCGGCCGCACCCGCCGCACCAGATGGTCCGGCCCCTCGAAGGTGACGTCGCGCCCGAGATCGCTCCACCCGTCGCAGATCGTCTGCAACATGACGGAGAGGTCGACGAGACCGACCGCCTCGCGATGGCGGCCTTCCGCGAGATAGGAGAGCGCCCCCTCGATCATGCCGTTCATCGCCGCGAGGTCGCGTTGGATCTCCCCCTTGAGCGCATCGTCGCCGACGAATTCGCTGCGCAGCCGGAGCCGCGTGAGCGGCGTCCTCAGATCGTGTCCCATCGCCGCCAACATGCGGGTGCGGTCCTCGACCAGCCCGCGGATGCGCTTTCGCATCGCTTCGAAGGCGGACGCCGCCACCCGCACCTCTTCCGGCCCGCGCCGCGGCAGCGGCTCCGGTTCGCCCTCGATGTCGAAATCACGCGCCGCCGTCGCCAGCGCCTTCAGCGGCCCGACGAGGCCCCGCACCGCCCACAGGCCGAGCAGAGCCGACGACAGGCCGACGAAGACGATGGTCGTCCCCCACGGGCCGAAGAGGAACGTCGGCGCCGGTGGCGGTCGGTCGGTGAAGGTGATCCAGTCCCCGTCGGCGAGCTTGACCGCGAAGCGATACGTACCCGGCAGCAGGAGCGGAGCCGGAAGTCCGGCGGCGGCGGCCTGAAATACGACGCCCGGGGTCTCCGGCACCAACTCCAGCACCAGAAGATCCGGGTCGATCCGGGCGTACCTCGGCAGTGGCGGCCGAGGATCGGTCGCGTCGTGCGTCAGGGTGGCGCCGCTCGGCGGCGATCGCGAGATCGTCATGTCGAGGGTCGGAAAGGCCTTCTTCACACCGGCGAGCATTCGTTCGCGCTCGTCCCCGCGCGGCGCCGCCGAGACCACCTGGACGAAATGCCACGCCGGAACGAAATCCCGACGCCGATCCTCGGCTCGGTTCTCCAGGAGCCACAGTTGCACGGTGACCGCCAGATGGATGAGCGCCACGGCGGCGACCACCACCGCCGCCGACTGGGCGGCGATGCGGCGCGGCATCAGTCGGCCGAACAGGGCCCTCATGTGCTCTCGACGTCCACGGCGAACATGTATCCCCCCGAGCGCACCGTCTTGATGATCTCCGGACGATGGGGATCCTGCTCCATCTTACGCCGAATCCGGCTGACGAGAATGTCGACCGACCGCTCGAACGGTCCGGCGGTGCGTCCCTGGGTGAGGTCGAGCAGGCGATCGCGCGACAGGACCCGTCCCGGTCGTTCGACCAGCGCCAGCAGGAGATCGAACTCCGCCCCGGTGAGAGCGATCTCGGCACCGCTCGGATCGGCGAGCCGCCGTGCCGCCACGTCGATGGTGAAACCCTCGAAAGTGTGCCGCCGCGACGTCTTCTCGTTCGCCGCGTCGGCCGCATCGCGCACCCGCCGCAGCACCGCACGGACGCGGGCGAGCAACTCGCGCGGATCGAAGGGCTTGCCGATGTAGTCGTCGGCGCCCATCTCGAGGCCGATGATGCGGTCGAGCGGATCGCCCTTGGCGGTCAGTATGATGATCGGGATGCGGTTGCTCCGCCGCAGGCGACGGCAGATCGCCAGACCATCCTCCCCCGGCAGCATCAGGTCGAGCACGATCAGATCGAACCGGCCCTCGGCGAGATGGAGATCCATGTCGCGCCCGTTCGCCGCCAACGACACACGGCAGTCGTTGGCGCGCAGATAACGCGCCACGAGGCTGGCGATCTCGCGATCGTCTTCGACGACGAGGATGTGAGGCGACGCGGTCATGGTCATCGAATGCCACATTCACGCGGTTTCGCATTCGAAATTTTGTATCGGATTGTATCCATCGATGCCGAGGAAACACAGGGAAATCGCATGACGTGATGCGTCGACGAACGATTGACCATGTGCTCCTCAACTCGTATTCGGCGGTCGCCCGGAAGTGTTGCCGCCGATACGAAAGGACACGAGATGACGTCCGTCACGGCGACAAGGTTACATCACTCGATGGTTTCGCCGCGTGAGGGTCTCCAGAAGGCGCTCGATGCGGAAATTTCTTCCGCCACGATCCAGGAAAGCGATCGCGGCGCTCTGGAAAACGCCCTCGATGCGATCGACCAGGCGATGCGGTCGAATCGACCGACGGAGGACTCCGGCCGTCCGTCGAGCCCGCAGGACACGCGACAGAAGCTCGCCGATCTCGTCGACGAGCGGGTCGAGGCCGGCACCCTGACCTCGGATCAGGCCGACGGGTTGAAGGAGCTCTTCGCCTCCGCAACGCCCCAGGGCGGTCCCGGTGGGCCGGGCGGCCCCGGCGGGCCTCTTCCGCCGACGCCGGAAGGCGAGGAGACCGAAGACGCCGCGTCGTCGACCACCTCGTCCTCGACCGACATCGCGAAGCTGCTCGAGGAGTTCCTGAAGCAGTTGCAGGAGAAGAAGAGTTCGGCCACCGCCTACGACACCGGCGGCACGACGAATTCGTCCAGCCCCACCGCTCTGGTGCTCGACACCGAGGCCTGAGGCGATCGGCGTCGATCGCGGGTCGGCGGTCCACCGGGCGTCTCTCGTGCGACCGGGAGGAATCCGCCGCACGCGCCGACCGTCGGCTCTGGCGCCACCCGGGGGAATGCCGCTACAGTGCGGTTTCCGCCGCCCTTTCCGGGCGGCGACCGATTCCCTGCGATCACGAGCCCCGATGACCGACCTCGCCACCGAGATCCTCGCCCATCTCGTCGCCTTCGACACCACCAGCCGCAACTCCAATCTGCCGCTGATCGAATGGGTGGAGGACTTTCTCGGCCGCCACGGCGTCGTCTTCGAACGCGTCCTCGACCCCACCGGCACCAAGGCCTGTCTGTGGGCGACCATCGGCCCGCGCGACGTCCCCGGCTACGTGCTGTCCGGCCACACCGACACGGTACCGATCGAGGATCAGGACTGGGCGACGAACCCGTTCGAGCTGACCGAGATCGGCTCGCGCCTCTACGCCCGAGGCACCTCCGACATGAAGGGCTTCGCCGCCGTCTGCCTGTCGAAGATCGCCGAGATGACCGCGGTACCGCTGAAGAAGCCGATCCACCTCTGCCTGTCCCACGACGAGGAGGTCGGCTGCATCGGCGTGCGCAACGCGCTCGAGCGCATCGACGAACTGGCGCCGGTGACACCGCTCGCCGCCTTCGTCGGCGAACCGACCAACATGGGCGTCGTCGTCGCCCACAAGGCCAAATGGAGCTACCGGGTCACCGTCCACGGCCACTCCTGCCACTCGTCGCTGGCGCCGAAGGGCGTCAACGCCATCGAGGCGGCGATGGACGTGATCGGCAAGATCCGCGAGATCGCCCGCCGCTTCGAGACCGAGGGCCCGCAGGATCCGCTCTACGACGTGCCCTATTCCACCGCCCACGTCGGCACCATCCAGGGCGGCACCGCCCTCAACATCGTGCCCGAGCGCTGCACCTTCGAGTTCGAGTTCCGCATGCTCGCCGGCATCGACCACCAGCCCTTCGAGGACGAACTGCGCGCCTTCGCCCGCGACGAGGTCGAACCGTGGATGAAGGCCCGCGATCCGGCGACCGGCATCCTGATCGAACTGGTCAACGGCTTCCCCGGCTTCGACACCCCGCCCGAGAGCGACGCCACCGTGCTGGCGAAGCGGCTCGCCGGCCGCAACGACCACACCAAGGTCGCCTACGGCACCGAAGCCGGCCTCTTCGTCACCATGGGCGGCATGCCGACCGTCGTCGTCGGCCCGGGTTCGATCGGCCAGGCGCACATCCCCAACGAGTTCATCGAGAAATCGGAACTGGAGAAGTGCGGCGTCTTCCTCGATCGGCTGATCGAGCACTGCCGCAGCTGAGGCCGCTCACCCTTTCCCGGCCGAGCGCAGCACGAAGGCGATGACCTCGGCGACCGCCTTGTAGAGCTGTTCGGGGATCTCCGCGTCGAGTTCGACCTGAGCCAGCGCCGCGGCGAGGATCGGGTTCTCCTCGACCGCGACACCGTGCGTCTCGGCCGAGGCGACGATCGCCTCGGCGACCGCGCCGCGCCCCTTGGCGACCACCATCGGCGCACCGTCATGGTCCCATTTCAGCGCCACCGCGAGCCGTCGGGCCTCGTCGTCGCTCGCCTCGCCGGTCACCGAACCCTCCTACAGCTTCACGTCGACGAAGCGGCCGGCGGTCGCCGCCGCCGTGGACGAGGCCGGCCGACCGGTGGCGAGATGGATGCTCTCCACCGGGATCGCCGCTGCCTCGAGCGCCCCCTGCAGGCGGCCGACGTCACTGCCGAGCCGCGCCGCGGCGTCCGGCCGTTCGGCCCACAGACCGATCGACAGTTTCTCGCCCGAGAGCCCGATCCGGGCGTGGATCGGGCCGAGCGGTTCGACGTCGAGCGAGAAGCGCACCCGCCACCCCGTCGACGCCGACGCCTCGCCGGACCGCGTCCGGCCGCCGTCGCGCTCCACCGTCATCTGCACCACGCCGGTCCCCGCCGACGTGGCGATCGGCATCTCCGCCGTCCATTGCCGTTGCGACCCCGCCTCCGTCGGCCGCGTCGGATCCTCGGGCCGGCGATCGAGCGCCGCGAACTGCTCGAGCAGGATGCGCGACAGCGCCCCCTCGGTCCGCTCCAGCGTCCGCTTGGCCAACCCCTCGACACCACCCTCGCCGATCCCGTCGATCGGCTGCGCCGCCTGCCCGCGCGTCGCCTGTCCGCGGCGCGGCGGCGGCGGCTTCAACTCGCGCTCCGAGCCGATCGCCGCCAACGCCGCCGCGACCTCGCCGGCCTCGCTCGGCCGGGTCGAGGTCAGGCTGCCGGCGATCTCGAGACCACGCACCACAACCTTCAACAGCGCCGTCACCGCGTCGTCCTCGCCCTGCGTGGGGTTCGGTGGCGCGACGGCGGGCGGTGAGCCGGCGTTCACGGGCGGAACGAGCGCGCCTTCCGACGCCACCTCGCCGCCGCGCACCGCATCGGACGGTGAGAGCGGCACGGCGACGGCCGACGCCGCGACGGCGCCGAGACCGCGCCCGGTGTCCGTCGAACCACCGGTCGGCGTGGTCGATCCGGCCTCGACGGCGAAGCGCGAGACCGACGGCCCCGCCGCCGACGATGGCGGCCCTCCGGCGGGCGACGCCGCAACCGACGCGAGACGGGGTGGCGGGCCGGGTGGCGATGAGCCGGCGAGAGGCGCCGGCGGATCCGTCGTACCGGGCGATGCCGATCCGGCAGGCGACGGAAGCGGACTCGTCGCGCCGGGGGATGCCGATCCGGCAGGCGACGGCACCGTCGGCGGAGCGAAGGGCGTCCCGATGGGCGAGCCAGCAACCGGCGTCGCCTCGCCGACGCTGCCGCCGAGCGGTGTCGTTGCAAGCGGCACCGCCGCCGGGGACGACGTTGGCGCCGACGATGCGGGCGACACCGGGCCGGCCGGCGGCGACGGCACGGACGGCGACGGCACGGAAGACGACGGCACGGAAGACGACGGGACCGCCCCGAGCGGCGGCGGTGAAGGCGGCGGCGGGATCGACGGAGACGGCGAAGGCGACCGCGGCGACGGGATCGGCGGCGGCGGCGACGTGACGGCCGGCTGTTGCGGAGCCGCGCCCTCCCCTCCTGCGCCCGGTCGGACCGTGTCGACGGCTCCGGCGGCGGCGGGCGGCACGGCCGAGGGTGGCGACGGCGTCGTCACCGACACGGTGGGCGTCGACGGTGCCGACCGTGCCGCCGCCGGATCGCTCGGAGCGACCGTGACGCCACGATTCGGGCTGGTGTCCGGACCGGTCGGAACCGACGACGTCGCGGCCGCGCCCACGCCCGCGGCCGTTGGCGCACCGCCGCTCGCCGCCGCGGCGCTCGCGGTCGCTCCCCGCTCGCTTCCCGCCGGCGGTGAGACCATACCTCCGCCGTAGGCCGTGCCGGCCAAACGCCCGAGCCCGGATCCGAGCCCCCCCTCGCCGCTCGCCGCGCCCGTCGGAGCAGACGCGGTCGGCGGTCGCTCCGGCACCCCGCCGGCCGTCGTCGCGACCGCCTTCGCCGTGCTCGGCCCAGCCGGCGCACCGCCGCCCGACGCGACCGACCCGACCGGCGATCCGCCGACCCATTTCTCCAGAGCCGCCCGCAGCGAGAACAGCGCCGCCTTGAGATCCTCGGCCGGGGCGGCCGAACGCCCCGGGCCCGCGGCGAGCCGCGACTCGAGGAAGATCCCCGACCCGGCGAACGCCTTGCGCACCGTCTCCGCGCTCGGAGCCGCGCCCTCGGCGAGCCGCGCCCCCATCAATTGCGCGACCAGCGCCCGAACCGGTTCCGGCACGCTGCCCTGCGGCGCCGCCGCGAGACCAGCGAGGCTGGCGTAGAGCGGTGCGAGGCCGGACTGCGTCGCCGCGGCGTTGCGCACCGCCTGCGCCAGGACCAGCGCCGGATCCTCGGCGGCGGCCCGGGCGGCGCTCGCCTCGCCGACCGCCGGGGTGTGTTCGACCACGGTGATCGCCGGCTTGCCGCCGCCCTCGACCGCCTGCACCTGCAGCCGTACCCCGTCGCCGACCGCCGGCGAGCGGTCGCCGAATTGGGAGAGATCGACCTGGAGCGTGCCGTGACGGCTGGCGACGAGCGCGATGCCTTCGGCGAGCGAGGCGACCCGCGCCTCGACGACGCGGCCGGAGGCGAGTTTGGCGAGATCGAGCCCGCTCGTCGGCACCGCCGTCGCGGGTGTCACCGAAAAGCCCTCGTCGACCGCCACGCCCCTACCTCGCCGGTTGCCACGATGCCTCGAAGACCGATGCTACGCCCGCCGCCTCCGCCCGGCAATCACCACTACAGGTGTATATCGTACACCATTCACACTCGCGCTGATCGAACCCCGCAGACGCGCTTCGGAGAATCTCGCTCGGGTTGGGCAATCGGTTGAAATTATTCGAGAACGGCCCCTTCACGGATGCCTGCGTTCATACTATCGTCACGCCCCGCGCGTAGGACCTCGTCCAAGAGCCTCCGCGCTCGGATCTCCCCTCTTCGTTGCGGGTCACGGCCGTGCAAGCGTTCAAGCGTATCGTCGGGCACCTGGGAGCACCCAGCGCCTTCGAACTCGGACTCGTGTTCTGCCTGGCGGCACTGACCGCCATCGGCCTCTTGCGCTGACACGAAGCTCGGATGACCACATCCGAACTTCGAAATCCGCTCTCCGAAGGAGCGCCGCCCGCGCCGGGGCTCTTCGACGCGACGGATCCCATATGACACCGTTGCCTTCGCTGTCGGACGACCGCACAATTCGTCCGACCGACACGAAGGCGAGGTGATCCATGACCGCGAACGAACACTCCCGCCCGCACGCCCTCTTGGAGAGCGATCCGGGCGCGAGGCGTCACGGCGTGTCCCTCGTGCGCCTCGCCGCGCTCGTCGAACGAGAGCGGGAGTCCTACGCCGCGCGTCGACCGCGCTCCGCCGCCTTCGCGACGGACGCCGCGGCCCATTGGCACGATGGCGTGCCGCTCCATTGGATGAGCGATTGGGGCCTGCCCTTCCCGATGTTCCTCGAGCGGGCGAAGGGCTCGACCCTCACCGACGCCGACGGCAACACCCACGTCGACTTCTGCCTCGGCGACACCGGCTCGATGTTCGGCCACGCGCCGGAGGCGATCGTCGAGGCGGTCGCCGAACAGGCCGCCCTCGGCATCACCGGCATGTTGCCCTCGGTCCACGTGCCCGAGGTCGGCCGCCTCCTCGCCGCCCGCTTCGGTTTGCCGTGGTGGCAGATCACCATGACCGCCTCCGACGCCAACCGAGCCGTCATCCGTTGGGCCCGTGCCGTCACCGGCCGTCGCGACATCCTCGTCTTCGACGGCTGCTATCACGGCGCGGTGGACGACACCCACGTGCGCCTGCGCGACGGCCGGCCCATCCTGCGCCCCGGCCTGATGGGACAGGTCTGGGATCTGACCGAACACACCCGCGTCGTCCCCTTCAACGATCTCGCCGCGCTCGAGGCGGAACTCACCGACGGCGACGTCGCCCTGGTGCTCACCGAGCCGGTGATGACCAACATCGGCATGGTGCTGCCCGAGCCCGACTTCCACGAGGGCCTGCGCGACCTGACGCGCCGGGCCGGCACGCTGCTCGCCATCGACGAGACCCACACCATCTCCTCCGGCCCCGGCGGCTACACCCGCGCCCACGGCCTCGACCCCGATTTCTTCGTCCTCGGCAAGCCGATCGCCGGCGGTGTCCCGGCCGCCGTCTACGGCTTCACCGATGCGGTCGCCGCGGGGCTGAAGCGGGCACGCGCCGCCACCCCCGGCTATTCCGGCATGGGCACGACGCTGACCGCCAATGCGCTGGCCGTCTCCGCCATGCGCGCCTGCCTCACCCGGGTCATGACCGCCGGCGCCTACGATCACATGATCGCGCTGGCCGACCTGCTCGCCGGCGAATTGGAGCGGGTCATCGCCCGCCACCGCCTGCCCTGGGTGGTGACGAAGGTCGGCGCCCGGGTCGAGTTCATGCTCTCCCCCACCCGCCCGCGCGACGGTGGCGAGGCGGGCCGCATCGGCGACGCCGAGATCGAGGGGGCGTTGCGCCTCCATCTGATCGAGCGCGGCGTGATCATCACGCCGTTCCACAACATGATGCTGATCGCCCCGACCACCACTCGCGCCGACGTCGAGACGCTGGTCGCCGCCTTCGACGCGGCGCTCGGCGAACTGGCGGGCTGAGCCCCGGGAAGCCGCACCCCCGAAAAGCCGAACGCCGCCCGAGGGGCGGCGTTGCGATCGTTCGTCCGTCCGAGACGACGGTCGGCGTCAGATGAAGCGTCCCAGATAGAGAACCGCATCCAGCGTCGCCAGCACCGCCATGATGCCGAGCGCGGTGCGTACCATCCGACGATCGCGACGCGATACACGAACCTTGTGGACCTGTCCCCCTGCGGTCTCCGCGACCGCCTGTCCCATTCCCGATTCCATCACCTGAACAGTCTCCGCAATCGCCGACATGGCCCCACTCCCGACACGAGAAGCACGGGAGCAAGGATCGTTTCCTCACCCTTACCGAACGGTGAATCACGCGCCCTAGAAATCGGAATTTCACGTCGGCCTCAAGTCGCCTTCCGCGGTTCGCAGACATCGACGACGCGCAGTTGCACTCTTGCATCACCCTGCCAGTGATCCAGCCCGAGTGCCCCGACGACGTGCAGCCCGCGACCGCGCGCCTCGAGGATCGCCCGCCCGATCGGCTCCTTCGCCGCACGGAAGGCGATCGCCTTGAGAGACGCTCCGTCACCGCTCGAAATCGACATCCGCACGTGCCCTGTCCCCACTTCGTCGGCGAAACCGACCCGGTGGGCGGGGAAGGCGAAGAGCGGTTCCGGTTGGCCCGATCCGTAGGGGCCGGCCTTCTCCAGCATCTCGACCAGATCGACCGTCGCCGCCCCGGCGGTCATTGCCCCGTCGACCTTCAACTCGCGCCGTTCCAGCGACGTGGCGACCGTCGCCTGGAGCCGCTCGCAGAGGAAGCCGCGGACCTCGTCGAGCCGGCTCTCCTCGACCGTCAGGCCCGCCGCCATCTTGTGGCCGCCGCCCTTGGGCGCCAGACCGGCGTCCACCGCCGCCCGGATCGCCGCGCCGAGATCGACCCCGGGGATCGAGCGTGCCGAACCGGTACCGAGCGGCCCGCGATCGAAGGCGACGGCGAGCGCCGGCCGCCCCCATTTCTCCTTCAGCCGCGCCGCGATCAGGCCGACGACGCCGGGATGCCACTCCGCCGACGAGGCGACGACGATCGCCCCGGGATCGGCGCCGAAGCGGGCGAAGACCTGGGCGTCGGCCTCCTCGACCATCGCCGCTTCCATCACCTGACGCTCCTTGTTGAGCCGGTCGAGATCGACGGCGATGCGCTCCGCCTCGGCCGGATCGTCGGTCGCGAGCAGGCGCGAGCCGAGCGCCGCGTCGCCGATGCGGCCGCCGGCGTTGATCCGCGGCCCGATCAGGAAGCCGAGGTGATAGGGCGACATCGGCCCGTTGAGCCGCGCCACCGCCGACAACGCCGCGAGCCCGGGGTTGCGCCGCTTGCGCGCCACGGCGAGCCCCTTGACCACGAAGGCGCGGTTGAGCCCGAGGAGCGGCACCACGTCGGCGACGGTGCCGAGCGCCACCAGATCGAGCAGGCCGAGGAGGTCGGGCTCCGGCCGGGTGCGGAAGAAGCCGCGTCGGCGCAACTCGCGGGCGAGCCCGACCAGCGTCAGGAAGGCGACGCCGCAGGCGGCGAGTTGGCCGAGGCCGGAGAGATCGTCCTGACGATTGGGATTGATCACCGCCCGCGCCGTCGGCAGGTCGACGCCGCACTGGTGATGATCGATCACCACCGTGTCGAGGCCGACCTCGCGCGCCGCCGCGAGCGCCTCGAACGAGGTCGAGCCGCAGTCGAGGGTGACGAGCAGCTCGGCGCCGCGCCCCCGCAGCGCCCGGATCGCCTCGACGTTCGGCCCATAGCCCTCGATCAGCCGGTCCGGCACGTGGACGATCGGGTCGAGCCCGACCTGCATCAGCCAGCGCCGCACCACCGCCGCGGAGGTCGCACCGTCGACGTCGTAGTCGGCGAAGAGCGCGATCGATTCACCTCGCTCCACCGCATCGGCGAGGCGGGCGACGCCGACGTCCATGTCGGTGACGGTGGAGGGATCCGGCATCAGATCCTTGATCGTCGGATCGAGGAAGGCGAGCGCCTCGTCGAGACCGACGCCCCGCCCCGCCATCACCCGCGCCACGATCTCCGGCAGGCCGAGGCGCTGCGTCATCGCGGTGGCGAGCGAGGCGGCGGGCGGATCGAGCCGATCGACCCACGTCCGCCCCGACGCCGAGCGCGTCACCCCCAGCACGGCGCGGGGTCCTTCGTCTTCTGCGAAGCCGAACGGCGGCATGGGCGTCCTTCAGGCGTGCGATTCGGAACCGAGATCTTGGCCGACCGGCGTGCGGGAATGAAGGCGGAAGCGAAGGAATGCCCCCTTCCCCCTTCGGACACCATCTCCTCCGAGGAGACCTTCGCACATTTTCGGAGAGGGACGGGTCGACGTCCTTGCGCGATCCTTCGAGACGGGCCTGCGGCCCTCCTCGGGATGAGGGGTCCGAGATTTCCATCCGAGTGATACCGAGCCGATGAAGTTTCGACCTCTTCGAAACATCATCGGCGAAGGCGAGCCCGAACGGGCGTCGACCGGTCGGACCGAAACTCACGAAATTCGGACGAGTCCGAATTTCGTGACCGGTATGAGAGCTCCCCATGCCGAGGAGCCGCCGAAGGCGGCGTCTCGAAGCATCGCGCAGGAGCGTGCCGTCGAGCCATCCGCCTCGAATTCACCCGGGTCGCGGAGCCGCGGTGCCCCTCAGCACGGCCCCTTTTCACCGATCATGTGGCGCGCCCGGATCCAGCGCACCGTGCCGGTCGAGGAGCGCATCACCACGGTGTGGGTGGTGACGCAGTTGCGGCCGAACTTCACCCCTTGCAGGAAGTTGCCGTCGGTGACGCCGGTCGCGGCGAACAGCACGTCGCCGCGCGCCAGATCGTCGAGCCCGTATTTCTTGCGCGGATCGGTGATGCCCATGCGCCGGGCCCGCTCCACCTTGTCGGGCCTATCGAGCACCAGCCGGCCCTGCATCTGACCGCCGATGCACCTGAGCGCCGCCGCCGCCAACACACCCTCCGGCGCGCCGCCCGAGCCCATGTAGATGTCGATGCCGGTCTCGGTCGGCTCGGTGGTGTGGATGACGCCGGTGACGTCGCCGTCGCCGATCAACCGGATCGAGGCGCCGGCTGCCCGGACCTCTTCGATCAGGCGCGTATGGCGCGGTCGGTCGAGGATGCAGGCGGTGATCTCACCGACCGGCACGCCCTTGGCTCGCGCCAGCGCCTGCAGGTTCTCCGCCGGCGATCGGTCGAGATCGACCAGCCCCGCCGGATAGCCCGGACCGATGGCGATCTTCTCCATGTAGACGTCGGGTGCGTGCAGCAGCGAGCCGCGCTCGGCGAAGGCCATGACGGTGATCGAGTTCGGCAGGTTCTTGGCGCAGATGGTCGTGCCCTCGAGCGGCACCAACGCCACGTCGACCTCCGGCCCCTTGCCCGAGCCGACCTTCTCGCCGATGAACAGCATCGGCGCCTCGTCGCGCTCGCCCTCGCCGATCACCACCGTGCCGTCGATCGGCAGGCGGTTCAGCTCGTCGCGCATCGCGTCGACGGCTTCCCGGTCGGCGGCGATCTCGTCGCCACGCCCGCGCAGTCGCGCCGCGGCGATCGCCGTGCGCTCGGTGACGCGCGCCAGTTCCAGCGTCAGGATGCGGTCGAGTGTGCCGCTCTCCTCCGCCCGCTTGGACGTCGGTTCGCTGCTGGTCATGGCGCCTTCTCCCTCCGAACTCGGCCCCGTCTCTCCGCCGTCCGCTCAGAAGCTCTCGATGCGGATGAAACGCGGGGGGCTCGAGACGTGCCCGTCGGTTTCGACTTGGGCCAATGCCTCGCGGATGGCCCGCTCAGTGGTCTGGTAGGTCAGCATGATCACCGGTTGCGGCTCGTGCGGCGCCGCTTCGCCCGGCGCATCCGCCGAGGGCCGCCGCGCCCGCTGCACGATCGACTCCAGCGAGATCCCCTTCTCCGCCATGCGCGTCGCGATCGCCGCGAAGGCGCCGGGACGATCGTGGACGGTGAGGCGGACGTAGTAGCCGCCCGAATGCCCCGAAACGTTCGAGGCGACGTAGGGCGTCATGTGCTCGGCCGGCTTGCCCATGGTGGAGAGCGCCGTGCCGCGGGCGATGTCGGCGATGTCGGAGACCACCGACGAGGCGGTGGCGTCGCCGCCGGCGCCCGGACCGACCAGCATCAGCTTGCCGACGAAGTCGGCCTCGACCGCCACAGCGTTCAAGACGCCGTCGATACGGGCGATCGCCGAGGACTTCGGCACCATGGTCGGGTGCACCCGCTGCTCGATGCCGCCGCCGGGGCCGCGCTCGGCGATGCCCAGGAGCTTGATCTTGTAGCCGAGTTCGTCGGCCTTCTCGATGTCGTCGAGGGTGATCTCGGTGATCCCCTCCACCGAGATGGCGTCGACGTCGATCTCGCTGCCGAAGGCGAGCGAGGTGAGCAGCGCCAGCTTGTGCGCTGTGTCGAAGCCGCCGACGTCGAAGGTCGGATCGGCCTCGGCGTAGCCGAGCCGCTGCGCCTCGGCGAGGCAGGTCTCGAACGACAGCCGCTCCGCCTGCATTCGGGTGAGGATGTAGTTGCAGGTGCCGTTGAGGATGCCGAAGACGCGGGAGACGCGATTGCCGGCGAGGCTCTCGCGCAGCGTCTTGATGATCGGGATGCCGCCGGCCACCGCCGCCTCGAAGTTGAGGCTGACACCGCGCTTCTCGGCGAGGCGCGCGAGTTCGACGCCGTGCTTGGCGAGCAGCGCCTTGTTGGCCGTCACCACGTGTTTGCCGGACGAGAGCGCCGCACGCACCGAGGCTTCCGCCGCACCGCCGGCGCCGCCCATCAGCTCGACGAAGACGTCGATGTCGGGGCTCTCGGCGAGCCTCACCGGGTCCTGGAACCAGTTGATGCCGGTGAGATCGATACCGCGATCCTTGGTCTTGTCGCGCGCCGAGACGGCTCGGACCACCACCTTGCGCCCGCAGCGCTGGGAGAGATCGTCGGCATGTTTCTGCAACACCTGGACGACCGAGGCACCGACGACGCCGAGGCCGGCGATGCCGAGACGAAGAGTGGACTGCATGGGAGAGATCCCGTGAGAAGGGCGGGAGGGGCGCGGCGCGGTCCGGGTGGTGCCCGGACCCGGTCGCTCACGTCCCCCGACCCTGAGGGTGAGACGGCGGGTCGAACGACGCTCGGCCTCAGGCCGAGAGCGGAATGACGTTGTGCAACGTCTTGTCGGCCGTCTCGAAGAAGCGACGGATGTTGCGCGCCGCCTGACGCAGACGCTGCTCGTTCTCGACCAGTGCGAGGCGCACGTATTCGTCGCCCTGCTCGCCGAAGCCGATGCCCGGCGCCACCGCCACCTCGGCCTTCTCGATCAGGAGCTTGGAGAACTCGACCGAGCCGAGATGACGGAACTTCTCGGGGATCCGGGCCCAGGCGAACATCGACGCCGTGGGAGCGGGAATCGGGAAACCGGCCTTCTCGAAGGCGTCGACCATGACGTCGCGGCGCTTCTTGTAGACTTCGCGGATCTCGGCGATGCAATCGTCGCCGGAGTTCAGCGCGTGGCTCGCCGCCACCTGGATCGGCGTGTAGGCGCCGTAGTCGAGGTAGGACTTGACCCGGGTCAGCGCCCCGATCAGCCGCTCGTTGCCGACCGCGAAGCCCATCCGCCAACCCGGCATCGAGAACGACTTCGACATCGAGGTGAACTCGACCGCCACATCGACGGCGCCCGGCACCTGCAGCACCGACGGCGGCGGGTTGTCGTCGAAATAGATCTCGGAATAGGCGAGATCGGAGAGCACGAAGAGCTCGTGCTTCTTCGCGAAGGCGATGACGTCCTTGTAGAAGTCGAGATCGGCGGTCACCGCCGTCGGGTTCGACGGGTAGCACAGGATGACGGCGATCGGCTTCGGGATCGAATGGGCGACCGCCCGTTCCATCGCGTGGAAGAACTCCGGTCCCGGCTCGATCGGGATCGAGCGGATGACGCCGCCGACCATCAGGAAGCCGAAGGCATGGATCGGGTAGCTCGGGTTCGGGCACATCACCACGTCGCCCGGCGCGGTGATCGCCTGGGCCATGTTGGCGAAGCCTTCCTTCGACCCCAGCGTCGCGACGATCTGGGTGTCGGGATTGAGCTTCACGCCGAACCGGCGCTCGTAGTAGTTCGCCTGAGCCCGACGCAGACCCTGGATGCCCTTCGACGAGGAATAGCGGTTGGTCCGCGGCTTGCCGATCGTCTCGATCAGCTTCTCCTCGATGAAGCGCGGCGTCGGAAGGTCGGGATTGCCCATGCCGAGATCGATGATGTCGGCGCCCGCTGCTCGCGCCTGGGCCTTGAGACGGTTGACCTGCTCGAAGACGTAAACCGGCAGCCGCCGGATCTTGTGGAACTCGTCCATGGGTCCAGACCTTCTCGTGGCCTCGCCGGGCGGCGCCCGACGAAATCTTCTCTCGCGCTCGCTCCGTCCGCGCCCTTCGCGGATCGGCGCCGAACCGCCATCCTACTCGATCGCTCCGCGATGTGGCCGAACGACGGCGGCCCGTGTCGCGAAGGGACCGCCTTTTAACAGATGTCGCCGAACTTGACATCCATCGAACGACGGGAGATCGCCGTTCGATCGCCCTCCGCGCCGGCCGTTCGCGGCGCCACCACCATCGCCGTCACGGCTGACCCGGCGCCTTGCCCGATTCGATCTGCTGCAACGCTTCGGCCTTGGAGCGGCGCCCGAGTTCCTTCAACTCCTGGACCACCGACTGCGGCGTTCCCCCGGCGCTCGACCGCTGACGCTCGCCCAGTGCCATCAACTCGGCCTCGAGCCGATCGCGCTCCTCCTCGGTGCGGACCTGCGCCCTCGTCGGCGACGCGGTGTCGACGTTGACGTTCGGATAGCCGTCGGCGCCGGTATGGGCGGGCGGCGGCAGATCGGTCCGCATCACCGTCGAAGGCTGTGCCGGCGCGACGACGACGGGTGCGGTCTCCGCGACCGGATTCGGCGTCACGGCGTAGTCGCCGCTCGAACAACCGGCGAGCATCAGGGCGAGCCCGACGGCAATCGATCGCGGAACCGACCTCAACCGAAATGCTATGGAATTCTGCGTTGCCGGTTTCACCGCGACCTGCGAGCATTCTGCGTTACGATGGTGCGCGATGATAGCGGTTCCCGGCGGTTTGTCACCGGATCGCATGTCGCGTCTCCGCGAGCGATGCGTCATGGTGCCGGCGCCGCGTTCGTTCGAGGAAAAGAGAATCGCCGGCAGGGGGGAAGTGACGTTCATGGCCGAAATCGACGGTAACTCGTTCCTACGCTACATGATCGACGATCCGGAGGCCTTCGCGCAGAACTTCGCCCGGGCGATCGAGCAGGCCGGAAAGGCCGCCGCCGCCTATCTGAAGCCGCGCGAGACCGGCGAGGCATCGCTCGACATGAGCGCCGACATCGCCAACGTCACCAAGACACTGGCGCAGGTCGGCGAGTACTGGCTCGCCGATCCGCAACGCGCCATCGCCGCTCAGAACCGCCTGATGCACGGCTGGATGGATCTGTGGTCGACGACCCTGAGGCGGATGGGCGGCGAGGAGGTCTCCCCCGTCGCGCAGCCCGATCCGAAGGACAAGCGCTTCCAGGATCCGGAGTGGCAGGAGAACGCCTTCTTCGACTTCCTCAAGCAGTTCTACCTGATCACCTCGCGCTGGGCCGAGAACCTCGTCGACGAGGCCGGCTCACTCGACGAGCACACCCGCGCCAAGGCCGACTTCTACGTCAAGCAGATCACCGCGGCGCTCGCCCCGTCGAACTTCCTGATGACCAATCCGGAACTCCTGCGCGAGACCATGTCGACCAACGGCGAGAATCTCGCCCGCGGCCTCAAGATGCTCGCCGAGGACATCGCCGCCGGCGGCGGCGACCTCAAGATCCGCCAGTCCGATGCCAGCCGATTCGAGGTCGGCAAGAATCTGGCGATGACGCCGGGCAAGGTGGTCTTCCAGAACGACGTCTGTCAGGTGATCCAGTACGAGCCGACGACCAGGGACGTGCGGCGGCGTCCGCTCCTCATCGTGCCGCCGTGGATCAACAAGTTCTACATTCTCGATCTCAACCCGGAGAAGAGCTTCATCCGCTGGGCCGTCGACCAGGGCGACACGGTGTTCGTCATCTCCTGGGTGAACCCCGACGAGCGTCAGGCCCAGAAGGGCTTCGAAC
Organism: Pinisolibacter sp.; assembly: GCF_036782435.1. Taxonomy (NCBI): domain Bacteria; kingdom Pseudomonadati; phylum Pseudomonadota; class Alphaproteobacteria; order Hyphomicrobiales; family Ancalomicrobiaceae; genus Pinisolibacter; species Pinisolibacter sp. The sequence goes on from NZ_DAIPZB010000034.1 coordinate 47,548, forward strand.
ACTACATGAAGGAGGGCATCCTCACCGCCGTCGACGTGATCGAGAAGGCGACCGGCGAACGCGAGGTCGACACCATCGGCTACTGCGTCGGCGGCACCCTGCTCGCGGTGACGTTGGCGTGGTGCGCCGCCACCGGCGACGACCGCATCGCCTCCGCGACCTTCTTCACCACCCAGGTCGATTTCAAATACGCCGGCGACCTGAAGATCTTCGCCGACGAGGAGCAGATCGCCCAGATCGAAGAGAAGATGCGCGCCAAGGGCTACCTCGAGGGTCGCTCGATGGCCACCGCCTTCAACATGCTGCGCTCGAACGACCTGATCTGGCCCTACTTCATCAACAACTACCTGAAGGGCAAAGAGCCCTTCCCCTTCGACCTGCTCTATTGGAACTCCGATTCGACGCGGATGCCGGCGACGAACCACAGCTACTACCTGCGCAACTGCTACCTGGAGAACAACCTCTCCCAGGGCCGCATGGAACTCGCCGGGGTGAAGCTGGACCTCTCCAAGGTGACGGTCCCGGTCTACAACCTCGCCGCCCGCGAAGACCACATCGCCCCGGCGCGCTCGGTGTTCGAGGGCTGCAAGTACTTCGGCGGCGACGTCCAATACGTCCTCGCCGGCTCCGGTCACATCGCCGGCGTGGTCAATCCGGCCGGCAAGCCGAAGTACCAGTTCTGGACCAACGGCAAGCCGGAAGGCACGCTCGAGGACTGGATCGCCGGCGCCACCGAAACGCCCGGCACCTGGTGGCCGCACTGGCAGGCCTGGCTCACCTCGCTCGCCCCGGAGACGGTCCCCGCCCGCAAACCCGGCGGCAAGAAGCTCAAGCCCATCGAGGACGCGCCCGGCTCCTACGTCAAGATCAAGGCGTGATCGCACGAAGCATCGAACGAAGGGCGCCCCGAGGCGCCCTTCGGCGTTTCGGGGGTGCCGCAGCCCGTAGGCCTCACCCTCGCCGTCCCCAACCGTCCTCGAACACCAGTTCGTCGAGCGCCAACCGTGCCCGCCAGCGACGTTGCTCGAGCTCGGGCGAGGAATGCAGCTTCTCGACCTTGCCGAGACAGAGATAGGCGACGATCTCGATCCGCTCGGGAATCCCGAGGATCTCGCGCAGATCACTCTTCTCGAAGATCGACACCCAGCCGACACCGATGCCCTCTGCCCGCGCCGCCAGCCACAGGTTCTGCACCGCGCAGACGCAGGAATAGAGATCCATCGCCGCGTCGTGGGTGCGCCCCAGCACCACCGGACCGCAACGGTCGCGATCGCAGGTGACGACGATGTGGACCGGCGCCTCGCGCAGCCCCTCGAGCTTCAGCAGCCGGTAGGCCTCGCCGGCGGCATCGCCGAAGAGATCGGCCGCCGCCGCGTTCGCCCGGGTGAACGCCCCGTGCACCCGCTCGCGCACCGCCGGGTCGCGCACCACGACGAAGTTCCACGGCTGCATGAAGCCGACCGACGGCGCCCGATGCGCGGCCTCGAGCAGACGCCGCAGCACCGCCGGGTCGATCGGATCGGGCAGGAACTCGTTGCGCACGTCGCGCCGCGTCTCGATCGCCCGGTAGACGGCGGCGCGATCGGCCTCCGGAAAGGGCCCTGCCTCGACGAAGTCGAGCGGCGGAGACATGGCGGCGGAGACGGACGAATACGGCGACGCCGGCGCATCGGCGCGCGGCGGAACGGAGTGGCGCGGCATCGGTGGACCCCTCGAAGCGCGGCGCGGTCGCCTCGCCGTCCGCGCGAGGATCCCTGTCGTGTCCGGCCGGTCTCCCGACTGAGGATCTCCCCTCTCCGGCGCCTTCCGAAGCTCTCGCCCCGTGGCGGATCGCGCTGCCGGCGCGGCCGGAGAAGTCCCCCTTCACGGTGTTGGGCACGTCGCGGAGTTCCACCGCGTTCCCGATTCTCCCACTGACGCGGGCACCGAACCCGCCATCTGTGGCACGCTCTCGCCCGCCCGTCGAGCCGCCCGAGACGACGAACCGCCCGCGTCGCCGGCGGCGGGCCGTGCGTTCACGATCGAGGACGCCCCCCGAACGCGAAGAGGGCGACTTCGCCGTCGCCCTCTCGGAAGAATTCGCGGATGCCGTTCTCGATCAGGGGAAGACGCCGACCGCCTCGAGCCCGAGGTCTTCGCGCCAGCCCATCATGACGTTCATGTTCTGGATCGCCTGGCCGGAAGCGCCCTTCACCAGATTGTCGATGACGCACATGACGATCGCCCGGCCGGCCCGGCGGTCCTTGGCGACCGAGATGTAGGCCCGGTTGGAGCCGCGCACGTGGCGCGTCTGCGGCACCGCGCCGAAGGGCAGCACCTTGACGAAAGTCTCGTCGGCGAAACGCTTGTCGAGGATCTCGGCGAGCGACTGCGGCGTCGCCTCGCCGACGCAACGAACGTAGATCGTCGCCAGCATGCCGCGGTTCATCGGCACCAGATGCGGCGTGAAGGACGCCACCACCGGCCGCCCGGCGGCGCGGGAGAAACCCTCCTCGAGCTCGGCCATGTGGCGGTGATGCCCGACACCATAGGCGTGATAGCCCTCGGACACCTCGGTGAAGAGGTTCGCCTCCTTCACCGACCGCCCCGCCCCCGAGACGCCCGACGCCGCATCGATGACGATCTCGTCCGGATCGATGGCACCGGCCTCGAGGAGCGGGATGAGCGGAAGCTGCGAGCAGGTGGTGTAGCAGCCCGGATTGGCGACCAGACGGGCCTTCGCCACGCGCTCGCGGGCGAACTCGGTGATGCCGTAGACGGCTTCCTTCTGCAGCTCGAGCGCCTGATGGGCGTGGCCGTACCAGTACTCGTAGGCCGCCGGGTCGGAGAGACGGAAATCGGCGGAGAGATCGACGATCCTGATCCGCGCCGGCACCGTCTTCAGCACCTCCTGGGTGGTGGCGTGCGGCAGCGCGCAGAACACCAGATCGACGCCGTCCCAATCCACCTCGGCGATGGTGACGAGACGCGGCAGATCGAGCCCGATGAACTGCGGGAAGGCTTCCGCCATGGTCGAACCGGCCTTTCGGTCGGCGGTCAACGCGGCGATGCGCACCTTCGGGTGGACGAGCAGGAACCGGAGCAGTTCCGCCCCGGTGTAGCCGGAAGCGCCGAGGATGGCGACGTTGATCGTCTCGGACATCGGTCTCGATCCTTCGCGAAGAAATTCCGCGCGCCGGTATGACGGATTTCGGCGGCGAGGGGAAGAGCCCGCCGGCTACCCACCACCGCGCCCGACGCCCTCCTCCGGCGGCGAACCGAGGCGGACGTCGAAGCGCGCGCCCTTCCCTTCCGCCGCTTCGACGGCGATGCTCCAGCCGTGGTCGTCCGCGATCGACTTGACGATGGCGAGGCCGATGCCGGTTCCGGGATGATCCTCGCGACGATGCAACCGCTTGAAGGGTGCGAAGATCTCACCGGCCCGGTGGGACGGGAAACCGACGCCTTCGTCGGCGACGGCGAGATGCACGACACCGTCGGCCGCGCGCCGGGCGGTGATCCGCACCACCGCCGCCTCGCCCGGCCGATGATACTTGAGGGCGTTGGAGACCAGGTTGGCGAGGAGCCGCTCCGCCTTGGCGGGATCGGCGTCGGCCGTCGCCTCGCCGACGTCGACCTCGACCCGCGCCCCCTCCTCCGCGATCGTCTGCGACAGCGCCGCCAGAACCACGTCGACGATCGCGGCGAGCCGAACCCGCCGCCGCTCGAGCGGCGTCTCGTGCAGCGTCGCCAAGGCGAGCACGTCCTGCACCAGCCGGCGGGCGTGGCGCGCCGACGCCGCCATCACGTCGGCGGCATAGGTCGCCTCGACCGTGTCGGCAGCGGCGAGCGCCGTCTTCAACATGTCGGCGAAGGCGGCGATCTTGCGCAGCGGCTCCTGGATGTCGTGCGAGGCGACATGGGCGAAGCGCGCCAAGTTCTCGTTCGCCTGTTCGAGTTGCTCGGTGTAGCCGCGGATGGCGCGTTCCGCATCCACACGCGCCGCGATGTCGACGACGAAGGCGAGAACCCCGACGCCGGCGATCGGGGTGAGGCCGATCTCGACCGGAAACTCGCACCCGTCGGCGCGCGTGGCGCGCAGATCGCGTCCCTCGCCCATCCGCCGCTTGGAAGGATGCCCGGCGAAGATGCCGCGCCGCGCCCGATGCCCATCTCGCTCGCCGATCGGCACCAGGATGTCGACCGAAGCCCCGACGAGATGGCCGCGGCCGTAGCCGAACATGCGTTCGCATTCCTCGTTGACCAGCCGGACCACGCCCTCGGCATCGACCAGAATCATCGCTGCCGGACAGGCTTCGACCGCGAGGCGGAACATGTCGTCCATCCCCATTCCCTCCCTTTCGCGCGCCACGCCCGTTGCGACACTCCGCAAGGGTTGCATCCCGGCTCGGTTCTTTTGCGACCCGCACGCGGTTTCCCTTGCGTGATCCGTAGATGTGACATTTTATAAGGGAGAATACGTAGGGAGGGAGCGGCCGTGGGAAAGACCGGCGAACAGCGAAAGCCGCAGAACGTGCTGATCGTCGAGGATGATCCCGACGATGCCTATCTGTTGGAGCGCGCCCTGATCCGCGCGTCGGCGCTCGCCGGAACCACAGTCTACGTGTCGCGTTACGGTGACGGATGGGAGGCGATCCGCGCCGTCGGCCGCGGCGACATCGTCGGAGAACTGCCGGATTTCATCGTCGTCGACCTCAACATGCCGGTGATGGACGGCATGCGCTTCCTCGAGGTGCTGCGCTCCGATCTGCGCCTCGGCAAACTGCCGACCTATGTGCTGACCACGTCGGACCGACCCGAGATCCACGGCGCCGCCCAGGAACGTGGCGCCGACTGCGTGTTCCAGAAGCCCGACACCCTTCTCGGCTACGTCGAACTGGCGCAGCTCATGTTCGCCGCCGCCCGCTTCGAGCACGCACGCTACGCCGCCCACGGCGAACAGCGATGAACCCGAGGGGCGGTGGACCTCACCGCCGCCGCCGCTTCTCCGCCTCGAGCCCGAGCCATGTCTGCGCCACCGCCGCCCCGGCGATCGCGGTCACGTCGGCGTGGTCGTACGGCGGCGCCACCTCGACGACGTCACCGCCGACGAAATCGAGACGCCCGAGTTCGCGCAGGATGGCGAGCGCCTCGCGGCTCGTCAGCCCGCCGGCGACCGGCGTCCCCGTGCCCGGCGCGAAGGCCGGATCGAGGCAGTCGATGTCGAAGGTGAGATAGGCCTTGGCCGCCCCCACCCGATCGTAGATGCGTTCGATCACCCGCCGGATGCCGTCGGTCTCGAGCTCCCAGCCCCAGACGATCTCCAGCCCGCAGTCGCGCGGCGCATGCGTGCGGATGCCGATCTGGATCGAGTGTTTCGCATCGATCACCCCGGCCTCGACGCCGCGCCGGACGAAGGCCCCGTGGTCGGTCCAGTGCCCCGGCCCGGCGAACCCCTCGTCGCCCCAGGTGTCCTGATGCGCATCGAAATGAACGATGGCGAGCGGCCCGTGCTTCTCGGCGTGCGCCACCAGCAGCGGGTAGGTCACCGAATGATCGCCGCCGAGCGAGAAGAGCTTCGCCCCCGAGGCGAGGATCTCGCTCGCCTGCGCATGGATGCAGTCGTGCGCCACCCACGGACGCTGGTAGTCCCAGGAGACGTCACCGTAGTCGACGACGGTCAACACCTCGAACGGGTCCATGTGGAACGGATACTGCGGATCGCCGTCGAGAATCGCCGAGGCCCGCCGGATCGCCTGCGGCCCGAAGCGCGAGCCGGTGCGGTTGGAGACCGCCGCATCGAAGGGAATGCCGAGGATGGCGATGTCGACGCCGGCGAGGTCACGTGAATAGCGCCGCCGCATGAACGACAGCGCCCCGCCGTAGGTGGGCTCCGCCGATCCGCCGGAGACGGGACCGAAGACGGCGTTGTCGGTCGAACGAGGGCGAAGCGGATCGCCGGTGCCTTGGGCCATGGTCAATTCACCGCGCGCTTGATCATCTCTTGCAACGATGGTGCGAACCAGATGAGAACAACGACTAAAGTGAGCACGATGCTGGCGAACCAAGCCACGACGCTGGCCCCGACGGACTTCCAGAAACTCGAAGACTTCTCGACCGTTCGAATGATGTCATCCGAAGCTTCTTCGAACACATTTCGAGCTAGAAGCTGATACTGCTGCTCTCGCCATTGCTCTTCGAGCGAATTAGCCCATTTGGTCAGGCGCAATTCAGCATTGGAGCGCAAACTTTCGATGCGGGTCGACTGCAGCTGTTCGTGGTGCCTATCGACGGCATCCCTCGCAGGGCGCGTCTTGTCGGCCCATTCGCTTTGTTCATACTTGAAAAGACCATAGGCGATCAGGCCTACAATATCGTCACGATCGCTTGAAAGCTTCTTCAAACTGCGGCTCACGCCGACTATATGATCGCCACCGCCTTCGTCACTCATTTCGACCTCAATGCCGCATTCGCTCGATCGATGACACCGGGCTTGAGCCGAGGCACGATCGTTCCATCCGGCATTGAATAATGTTTGACGACGCCTCCTCCCGGAGTGGTGTCCATGAAGCGTCCCGATGAGGAGTCACGCGTGGTCCACCGTGCAGTCTTCGGGTTCTTGGCACCGGTCGTATCCGACGACTTCGCCATTTCATCCTCCCGATTCGGCTATCTGCTGCGAACCAATATGCTCGGCAAACTCCGAACGCTCGACAAAAGGTAAGAGGCAGCCTTGCCTTTGGCAATGCCGCCTCCCTCGAATGTCGACCTCATAGCACGATCAGCGCTCGGAGGACCGGAAGCTCCGGCGCGCATTGCGCTCATCGTGCTGCTTGCGCTCGACCACGCGCCCGACGCGAAACCAACCGGCCCGACCCTGGACGCCCTCAGCATCGCGGGCGTAGCATCGGCACGCTCGACCCGAGCCCCAAGGGCTCGCCTCGCCCGCCGCGTTCCCGGGAGGCCGCCATGAAGATTTCGACACTCCTCCTCGCCGCCGTCGCCGGCATCGCCCTCGCCACACCGGTCGCGGCGCAGTCGCGCGGCTCGGTCTGCGTCGTCGCCGACCCGACCGGCACACTGCTCAACGTCCGCACCGCCCCCAACGGCCGTGTCGTCGGCCAGATCGCCAACGGCGTCTGGGTGCGGGTGGGCGACATGGCCGCCGACAACGGCAAGCCCTGGGCCTTCATCCACGATTCCGACATGACCGGAACCCGCGGCGACCCCCTCGGCTGGGTCTTCGCCCGCTATCTGAACTGCCGGTGAGGCGGGGCGACCGGCTCGAGACGAGATCGCGGCGCACCGATCGGTCGCTGCCTTCGCCCCGAAGTCCCCTTCTCCCCTTGCGGAGTCACGATCTGCCGACTGCGGCGCTCCGATTTCGGCCGTCCTCCCCGGCCGGAGCGCATGTGTGGACGGCCCCTCGGAAGCAAGG
>NZ_DAIPZB010000035.1:0-54034 GCF_036782435.1 Pinisolibacter sp.
ATAGCGGCCCGGCGGCTGGGCGGCGCGGGGGCCCGGCGGCATAGCGGCGGGGCGGCGGGCGGCGGGCGGCGGAGCGAAAGATGCCCGGGGCGGGCGCACGCGTGCGACGCGCGCGGCCGGGAACGCGGCCGCCGGAGAGCGGTGCGACGGGTCACGAGGGAAGAAGGGGAAGGTCGGGGAGACGCGGGGTGGGGCTGACCCGCGCGCCTCCCCGACCGCTCAGGCGCGGCCGCCAGGGGCGGCGGCGGCCGGCCGAGAGATGCCCGCGGCGAGGGCGCCGAGGGGGGTGACGGTGGGCAGAGCCTCGTCGTCGAGGGTGATGCGGGCGGTGACGCCCCACACTTCGGCGAGAAGGCCGTCGTCGATCACCGCATGGGGAGGGCCGCAGCGGCGAAGCCGGCCATCGTGGAGAACGGCGAGGCGATCGGCGAAGCGGGCGGCGGCGTTGAGATCGTGCAGGGTGACGATGGTGGTCAGGCCGCGGGAGCGCGTCTCGCGGCGGACGAGATCGAGGAGGTGAAGCTGGTTCCTGAGATCGAGGGCGCTGGTCGGCTCGTCGAGGAAGATCACCCTCGGCTCGCGGGCGAGCACCTGGGCGAAATGGACGAGCTGTCGCTGTCCGCCGGAGAGTTCGCCGATGTGGGCCTCGGCGAGATGGGCGACGCCGACGACGTCGAGGGCGCGCGAGGCGGCGGCGAGATCGCCTTCCGACACCTTGACCCCGAGCCGCGACAGGCGGCCGAGCAGCACCACCTCGAAGACGGTGAGCGCGGCGCGCGCGGCGGTGTCCTGCGGCATGTAGCCGATCACCTCGCGGGGCGTCGCCGCATGGTCGCCGAAGCGCACGCGGCCCCGGTGCGGGAGCATGCCGCAGAGCGTCTTCAGGAGCGTCGTCTTGCCCGAACCGTTGGGTCCGACCAGCGCCGTCACCGTGCCCGGTTCGGCGGAGAAGTCGAGACCGTGGAGAATGTCGCGTCCGCCGAGACGGACGCCGAGATCGTCGGCCGTGATCCTCACCAGAAGGCCCTCCGTGTGCGCATCACCAGGAAGAGGAAGAAGGGGACGCCGATCAGCGCCGTGACGATGCCGATCGGAAAGATCGCGCCGGGCACCACCGACTTGGAGACGATCGAGGCCGCGGACAGGACGAGCGCACCGCACAGCGCCGCACCCGGCAGGAAGAAGCGTTGGTCCTCGCCGATGGTCATGCGCGCCACGTGCGGGGCGACGATGCCGACGAAGCCGATGGTGCCGACGAAGGCGACCGCGGCGGCCGTCAGCACCGAGACCACCGCCAGCGAGCGCATCCTCAGCCGCGCCACGTCGACGCCGAGGGCGCGGGCCTTCTCGTCGCCGAGCTTCAGCGCGGTGAGTTTCCAGGCGTCGAGAGCGAGGATCGGCAGCATCACCGCGACGAGACCGGTGACGATCGCAAGCCGGCCCCAGGTGGCCCGCGTCAGACTGCCGAAGAGCCAGAAGACGATCTCGGCCAGCGCCTCGGGCGAGGCGATGAACTGCAACAGCGAGGTCAGTGCCTGGAACAGGAAGAGCAGGGCGACGCCGGCGAGGACCAGACCCTCCGGCGTCGAGCCGCGCGCCCGCCCGAGCCCCCAGACCAGGGAGGAGGCGAGCGAGGCGAAGAGGAAGGCGGCGAGCGGGATCGCCTCCGCCTCGGGCAGCGGCAGCACCGCGCCGAAGACGATGACCAGAGCCGCACCGAAGCCGGCGCCCGACGCCACACCGAGCGTGTAGCCGGAGGCGAGCGGGTTCGCCAGGATCGTCTGCATCACCGCCCCGGTGAGACCGAGCGCCGCCCCGACCACCAGCGCCATCGACGCCACCGGCAGACGGATCGACCAGACGATGGTGTCGACGGTGCGATCCTCGGCGAGGCGCAGGATCGAGCGAGCCACCGTCCACGGCGACAGGAACGCCGGGCCGGTGGCCACGTCGACGACGAAGGCGACGACGATCAGGGCGAAGACCACGCCGAGGGTGGCCCGGCGGCGACGGGCGAGCCGCCGCCAGGCTTCCGCGTGGTCCGGGGCGGCGACGCCGCTCATGCGAGCGACGCCATCCAGGTGCCGGAGAAGGGCACCGGCAGGTACTTCGCGTGGTACTCGGCGAAGGACTTCACCGGATCGACGTCGGCGAAGGCGGCCGGATAGAGCCGCTTGGCGATGTACTGCATCGCAACGTAGTCGAAGAGGGTGCGGGCGAGGCCGTGCTCGATGGCGTGGATCTCGCCCGATTTCACCGCCTTCAGACCCGCCCAGCCGGGCCGTGCGGCATAGGGCGCCAGCGTCTTGCGGGTGGTGGCGAGGTCGGTGTCGTAGCCGGTCTTCACCGCGTTCGGCCGGTTCACCCAGGACGATCCGGCGATGAAGACGAAGTCGGGATCTGCGGCCAGCACCATCTCGGGGTTGAGCGGCCCCCAGGGTCCCGGCAGCTTGCCCTCGGCGATGTTCTCGGCGCCGAGCAGAGTGGCGATCTTGCCCCACATGGTGCCGGAATAGGAGTTGCCGATCTTCTCGGCGCCGTCGCGGCCGAGTTCGAAATGGATCTTCGGCTTCACCTTCGGGGCGGCGGCGGCGATGCGGTCCATGATGTCGCGGTAGCGGGTCTCGTAGAGGCTCGCCAGTTCCTCGGCCCGCGCCTCGGCGCCCATCACCGCGCCGATCGCCCGGGTCGAGGCGAGATGGCGGTCGAGGAGCTGGGCGTTGTAGTCGACGACGACGATCGGGATACCCGCCGCCTCGAGCTGGGCGCGCTGGGTCTCCAGCACCTTCCAGCCCCATTCGGCGAGGAACAGCACGTCGGGCTCGAGCGCGATCACCTTCTCGACGTTGAACGAGTTCTCGTCGGTGTTGCCGATCTCGGGCATCGCCGCGAGGTTCGGAATGATCGGCTTGTATTTGGCGAAGATCGCCGGACGCCAACCCTCCCAGAGGCTGCGCGACATGCCGACGACGCGCTTCCAGCCGTCGACGCCGGAGACGGCGGTGAATTCCTCGAAGTTGAAGTTGACGACGACGCGCTCGACCCTGGTCGGCACCTCGACCTTGCGGCCGAGGGCATCGACGACGGTGCGGGTGGCGGCGTGAGCGCGGCGGGAAAGGGCCGGCAGTGCGGCGAGGCCGGCGGCGCCGGCGAGAAGCGAACGACGGGTGATCATGGGTCTGAAGTCTCTCGTCCGGATCCGCTCGGGTCGGCGCGACGGGCATCCGACGCATCGCGAGCGCTCGGACGGTCTGTCGTCGTCACCACGGGCCGCGTGGCGGATCGATCGTGTCTGGAACGGGGGCGCGCGCGTTCGCGCGGATGGTCAGACGAGAGCGGGAGGAGCGCGAGCGCGGGCGCGGTCGGGCGCGCGTCGGCCGACGAGGTCACGGCTCTCGTCGGTCCACACCACGGCGAGGACGACCTCGACCGCGACCGGCAGTTCGGCCGCTTCGACCGGCGGGGCCATGCCGCCCTTGCAGACGACGTCGCAGAGGCGACAGGCCTCATCCGTTCCGGCGGGCTGGTCGGGGTCGCCGGGGCCGGCGTGGCCGCAGATCCAGGCGCCGGCGAGGGGGTCGGTGGCGGCGGCGACCATGTTGGCGCCGGCGAGGACCGGGGCGACGATCTGCACGATCATCGCCAGCCACACGCCCAGCCAGATGGTTCGCTTGCGCAGCGACGTCACCGTTGCCGTTCCCCCTTCGAGGCGCCCAATGGACACCGCTCGAACCGATTTGTCGAGGGACGTGATGTCCCGGAGGGGATCACGCGCGATCGACCGTGAGCAGCTTCCCCCGAGGGGCGAGCGACCGCATTACCGGAAATCAACCGTTCCGCCGGCCGAACGCGCCGCGACGGCGCCGGCGCTTGAACCGCTTTCGCCGGCGCACCATATTGCGGAAGACGGGCTCCGCCCGGGCGGTCGCTCCGGAAATGGGGGCCGTGATCGACGGTCGCTTCCGGTGAGGACCTCGTGATGTCGCGTTTTCCGGGCTTCTCCAGCCCCTTCCTGCTCGGCTTCGACGAGATCGAGCGTGTGCTCGATCGGGTCTCGAAAGCCGCCGCCGACGGCTACCCGCCGTACAACATCGAGCGCATCTCGGCCGACGACGACCGGCGCGACGTCCTGCGCATCACGCTCGCGGTCGCCGGGTTCACCCGCGACCAGCTCGACGTGACGCTGGAGGACAGCCAGCTCGTCATCCGCGGACGGCAGGTCGACGACGATCGGCCGCGCCAGTTCCTGCATCGCGGTATCGCCGCGCGCCAGTTCCAGCGTGTCTTCGTGCTCGCCGAGGGCATCGAGGTCGCCGGCGCCGAGTTGAAGGACGGGCTTCTCGCCATCGACCTCGCTCGGCCGGAACCCGAACGCGTGGTCCGCCGCATCGACATCGCCGGCGGCGAATGAAACGACCGACCGCATTTCACTTCGACGCTCCCGCCGATCGCGGGGGAGCGAACGAAACCCCGTCCAACGAGGAGGGACCCATGAGCAACCAGACCGCAGGCCCGCTCTACACCGCGGAAGTCTTCGCCCATCTCGGCGAAGGACACGTCGCCTATGTGCGCGAGGTGAAGTCCGAGGATCTCGGCGCCCTCGTCCCCGACGCGCCGCCGGTGCCGCCGGGACTGAAGCTGTGGGCGCTGATCGGCGCCGCAGGCACCCCCATCCTGATCTCCGACGATCGCGACGCGGCCATCGCCGGCGCCGAGGAGAACGATCTCGTCATGGTGGCGCTGCACTGATACTGGGCTGATGAATTTCGGACTCGTCCGAAATTCATCAGCGTTACGGCCTGACCGGCCGACGCCCGTTCGGGCTTGCCATCGCCCATGAAGTTCTGAACAGGTCGGAACTTCATGGGCTCGGTATGACGCCCGGCGCGACGCGATCCGGCCGCGGACGGCGGTCGGATCCGGCGTCGCGGGCCGCACGCCGCCTCAGGCGGCGTCGGGGGTCGGGGCGTGGATGAGGAGCGCGTAGAGGGCGCTCGGGTCCGCGCTGGCGCGCAGTTTGGCCGTCACTGCGCCGTCGCGCAGGACGCGGGCGATGCGGGCGAGCGCCTTGAGGTGATCGGCGCCGGCGCCGACCGGCGACAACAGCGTGAAGATCAGATCGACCGGCAGGCCGTCTTCCGAATCGAAATCGATCGGCCGTTCCAGCCGCGCGAAGATGCCGACGAGCCGGGCGAGGCCCGGGACCGGTCCGTGCGGGATGGCGATGCCGTGGCCGACGCCGGTCGAGCCGAGGCGCTCGCGCTGGAGCAGCACGTCGAAGATCTCGCGCTCGGGAATGCCGGTGACGACGGCGCCGCGGCCCGCCAGTTCCTGGAGGACCTGACGCTTCGATTTGGCCTTCATGGCCGGAACGACCGCTTCGAGGCCGAGGAGATCGCCGAGATCCATGAAGGTGCCGTCGCGAATCCTGTCGAGGGACCACCGCGCCTTCGGCGCGTGTACCCATTCCGTCGCCTTCGTTTAGCGGAAGTTCGTGACGGATGAAACCGCGAGCCGTCACATCCGCGCGGTTTCCACCGCGAGAGTCGTTCGTCTCGCCGCCGAGGGCGAGCGGCCGCGACGCGTGGACGTCGCGGCCGAACTCGGATCAGGCGTTGCCGAGGGTCGGATCGACCCAGCCGATGTTGCCGTCGTCGCGACGATAGACGACGTTGAGGCCGCCGTGGCCGGCGTTCCGGAACATCACGAAGGGCGCACCGGTCAGGTCGAGTTCCTGGACCGCATCGCCGACCGACAGAACCTTGAGCGGCTTGGTCGATTCGGCGATGACCGCCGGATGGAAGTCGACCGGGACCTCCTCGTCCTCGCCCGGCGCCTCGAGCACGCGATAGGCGGTCTCGACGGCGTGGGCACGACCTTCGGCATTGTGGTGTTCGCGCAGACGGCGCTTGTAACGACGCAACTGCTTCTCGATGCGATCGATCGCCTGATCGACACTGAGATACGGATCCTGCGCCGCGCCGACCGCCTGTACGGTGATGCCGGTGCCCAGATGCAGGGCGCACTCGGTCCGAAAACCGATACCTTCCTTCTCGACGGTCGCGTGGCCCTTGTAGGTGCCCGCGAAATACTTGGCCAGCGCTTCACCGACGCGCTGCTCCGCGTGTCCGCGCAGCGATTCGCCGATGTCGACATTCTTGCCGGAAACCCTGAGGGTCATGGATTCTCGACCTCCCGGTCGGCCGCCGGACCCCTCACGAGGAGCGGCGGCCATCTTGCTTCGTCACGCCCGTCTCCCTGTCGGCGCCGGACCGAACCTCGGTTCGATCCACCTCGGGGAGGCGGTCAGTCGGATCGGTCCCGGTTCGCCGGCGGCCGGCCTCTGGGCGAGACGGCCGGGGGTGGGAGCGGGACCACTTCAGGCCAGCACCTGCTTTTCCCTGCGGCGCTGGACGGAAGAGGGTATGTTCATCGCCTCACGGTATTTTGCGACCGTTCGGCGTGCGATGTCGATTCCTGCTTCGCGCAGCATCTTCACGATCGTGTCGTCGGACAGGACGTCGTCCGCCGTCTCGCGATCGATCAGTTCCTTGATGCGGTGGCGAACCGACTCGGAGGAATGGGCTTCGCCACCCTCGGCGGAGGCTATGGCCGAAGTGAAGAAATACTTCAACTCGAAGATGCCTCGCGCCGTCGCCATGTATTTGTTGGAGGTGACGCGGCTCACCGTCGACTCGTGCATGCCGACGGCGTCGGCGATGATCCGGAGATTGAGCGGCTTCAGGTACTGGATGCCGTGGGTGAGGAAGGCGTCCTGCTGGCGGACGATCTCGCTCGCCACCTTGAGGATGGTCTTGGCGCGCTGATCGAGGCTCTTCACCAGCCAGTTGGCCGTCTGCATGCACTCCGACAGATAGAGCTTGTCCTTCTCGCCGCGCGCCGCCTTGGCGACCTGGGCGAAATAGGTCTGATTGACCAGGACCTTGGGCAGCGTCTCGGAATTCAGTTCGACGAGCCAACCGCCGTCGGGACCGGCCCGGACCACCACGTCGGGCACCACCGGCTGGACCACCGCCGAGCCGAAGGCGTTGCCGGGCTTGGGATCGAGGGCGCGGATCTCGGCCACCATGTCGGCGAGATCCTCGTCGTCGACCCGGGTGAGCTTGCGCAGGGCGGCGAAGTCGCGTCTGGCCAGAAGCTCGAGGTTCTCCACCAGGGTGCGCATGGCCGGATCGTAGCGGTCGCGTTCCTTCAGCTGCAGCGCCAGGCATTCCTGGAGATCGCGGGCGCAGACGCCGGCGGGATCGAAGCCCTGCAGGATCGCCAGAACCTCCTCGACCAGCTCGATCGGCGCGCCGAGCTTCTCGGCCACCGAGGCGAGGTCGGTGCGCAGGTAGCCGGCTTCGTCGACGGCGTCGAGGAGATAGCGGCCGATCATGCGGCGCATCGGATCGGAGACGGCGAGCGCCAACTGCTCGGCGAGATGATCGGCGAGCGAGGTTTCGGCCGCCACCCAGGATTCGAGATCGTAGCCCTCGTCGGAGCCGCCGGCGCGGCCGGAGGTCTGCGACCAGGTCTCGCCGACCAGCCGGCTCGGATCCAGGCCTTCCGGCGCGGCGTCGTCCTGGAAGACGTTGGTGTAATCGGCGTCGAGACGCTCGCCGAGATCGGGCGCGTCGTTGTCGAAGGCGGTGTCGAGCGCCGGCCCGGACCCGTCGATGCCGGCTTCGGCGGCCTCGGCGGCGAAGTCCGACGTCTCGCCGTTCGCCGCACCTTCGGCAGCGCCATCGGTCGCGGCCGGCGCTTCGGCGGCCGGCTCGAGGGTCGGCCGATCCTCGCTCTCGTCGCGTTCGAGGAGCGGATTGCGTTCGAGTTCGGCGTCGACGTAGGCGACCAGATCGAGACTACCGAGTTGAAGCAGCTTGATCGCCTGCATCAACTGCGGCGTCATCACCAGAGACTGGCTCTGTCTGAGCTCCAGTTTCGGGGTGAGCGCCATCCGGCGGTCGCATCCTCTCGTCGTGAAACCGGAGCGGTTGGTCCGGTTCTTGCCTGTCGAAAGACAAGTGTTATCCCACCCGGGCGGCCCGGCAAAGGGAATTCTGCCGATCCGACGGGACGGAAGAATCCGGATGGTTCAGAAACTGAATCCTTCGCCGAGGTAGAGGCGGCGGACATCCGGGTTGTCGACGATCTCGCGCGGGTGGCCCTCGGTCAGGACGTGGCCGCCGGCGATGATGAAGGCGCGGTCGATCAGGCCGAGGGTTTCGCGGACGTTGTGGTCGGTGATGAGCACGCCGATGCCGCGCTGCGTCAGGTGGCGCACCAGCGCCTGGATGTCGCCCACCGCGATCGGGTCGATGCCGGCGAAGGGCTCGTCGAGCAACATGAAGGAAGGGCGCGAGGCGAGCGCGCGGGCGATCTCACAGCGCCGACGCTCACCGCCGGACAGCGCGATCGACGGCGACTTCCTCAGGTGCTCGATGTGGAATTCGGCGAGCAGTTCCTCGAGGCTCTCCTTGCGGCGGCGGCGATCGCTCTCCACCACCTCGAGCACCGCCATGATGTTGTCCTCGACCGACAGGCCGCGGAAGATCGAGGCTTCCTGCGGCAGATAGCCGATGCCGAGGCGGGCGCGGCGGTACATCGGCAGATTGGTGATGTCGTAGCCGTCGAGTTCGATGCGGCCGGCGTCGGGGCGGATCAGGCCGGTGATCATGTAGAAGACGGTGGTCTTGCCGGCGCCGTTGGGGCCGAGCAGGCCGACCGCCTCGCCGCGATGGACGTCGAGGGAGACGTTCTCCACCACCCGCCGCTTCTTGTAGGCCTTGGCGACCGCATGGACGATCAACCCCTCGGCGTGGGCCGGCCCGTCGACCGGGTGGCCGCCCTCGGTGGGAGGCGCGAGAGTGCGCGCGGCGAGTGCGCCAGGAAGGGGAAGCAGTCTCACGGGTGGCTCCCGGGCCGAGATGGGTCGGACGATACGGCGATGCGGATCACTGGCCGGCGGGCTTGCCGCCCTCCTTCGGCTCGAGGATCAGCTGGACGCGGCCGCCGGTGTTCTCGAGCTTGTAGCGGCCGGTCTTCAGGTCGACCGACAGCTTGTCGCCACGCGCCACGTTCTTTCCTTGCGTCAACACCACCTGGCCGGTGATCTGCGCGGTCTGCGAGCGCATGTCGAACCAGCCCTGGTCGCCGGTGACCGTCTGGTCCTTCTGATTGATCAGGATGCGGCCCTCCGCCTCGAAGCGGCGGATCTGCTGGTTGGAACCGGCGGCCGGCTGGGCGACGCCGTCGGCGGCCTTGCCTTCGTAGAAGACCTTGAGACGCTGGGTCTTCAGCACGGTGTCGCGCTGGCGGACGTTGACGTTGCCGGTGAAGACGGCGTTGCGGTCGCGGTCCATGACGTCGAGGCTGTCCGCCTCGATCTGGATCGGATCCTTGCCGTTGGAGCCGAGGCCCTTGAAGGCTTCCGACATCGCGCCCTCGCCGGCGGCGAAGGCCGGCGCGACGCACAGGAGGCCGGCGGCGAGAGCCAGGCCGGCGCGGACGGGAGCGAGGTGCGATCGGGTCATGGTCATCTCACGGACGAGGTGGGGAGGCCGCCGGTCCCTCGCCGGTCGTCGCGCCGGGAAGGAGAAGCATACGGACGTTACCAGTGAAACGGATGCGGTGGCCACCGTCGGAGACGTCGACGCCGTCGGCGTCGATACTGCCGGTGCGGCCGGTGATGCGTACCGCCGATCCGGTGTTGATGTGACCGTTGCTCAGATCGGTCTCGGCGTGTTCGCTCACCGCCCGCCAGCCGTTGGAGGTGGTCACGGTCACCGAACCGTCGAGGGTGAGCCATTCGCGGGTGCCGTCGTAACGGCCGCGTGCCGACTCGATCTTGGTCCAGCTGCCGTCGGCCATCTCGATCCGGCCGTCGATGCCTTCGAGGCCGATGATCTTCGGGTTCTGGATGTTCTGGAAGGCGCGTGCGGCCGAGACGTCGTAGGCGCGGCCCTCGGCGTGGCCCGACAGGTGCGGCTCGACCATGGTCAGGCCGTCCTTCGAGAAGAGCACGTTCTTGACGTCGAGCGCGCCCAGCAGGCGCGACTGGACCCAGGCGACGGCGACGATGCCGAGGACGATCACGATCGCCGCCGTCGGCAGCAGGATCTTCAGGCGGCGGACGCGACGGGAATGACGATCGGCGGCGATGCGGGCGGCCGTCGGCAGGGGCGCCGGGCGCAGACGCGACGCCGGCGCGGCGTGACGCAGGTCGTCGTCGCCGATCCCTCCTCGTCCGATTGCTCCGTCCATCGCTTCGCTCATGTCGCGTCCGTCGGCGTGGTCCGCCCGTTCTCTTGGACCAGGATCGTGGCTCAGGAATGGTCGAGGATGTCGCCGTCGAGCCATCCCATGAGATCGAGCCGCGCCCGGGTCGGCAGGTAGTCGAAACAGGCCTGCGCGATGTCGGCGCGACCCTCGCGCTCGAGGACGGGCTTCAGCTTGTCGACCAGGGCGTGGAGATGGAGCACGTCGGAGGCGGCGTAGTTCATCTGCGCGTCGCTGAGGTCCGCCGCCCCCCAGTCGGAGGACTGCTGCTGCTTCGACAATTCGACGCCGAGGAGGTCGCGGCAGAGATCCTTCAGACCGTGGCGATCGGTGTAGGTGCGGGTCAGCTTGGAGGCGACCTTGGTGCAGAAGATCGGCTGCGGCATCACCCCGAAGGCGTGGAACAGCACCGCCAGATCGAAGCGGGCGTAGTGGAAGATCTTGGTGACCTTCGGATCGGCGAGGAGTTTCTCGAGATTGGGGGCGCGCTTCTGGCCGAGAGCGATCTTGACCACGTCGACGGTGCCGTCACCGGGCGACAGTTGCACGACGCAGAGCCGGTCGCGATGCGGCAGGAGCCCCATCGTCTCGGTGTCGATGGCGACGCTGTCGCGGTAGTTCGCCAGGTCGGGAAGATCTTCGTGATGGAAACGGATGGTCATGAAATGGGCTCACTCCGGCGCGTCCGCGCGATCGGCGCGAAGCACTCCGCTCCGCCCGCTTCGCGCCGGAATACCACGACGGGCGTCGCGAAACGACCCCCGGTGGCCGGCGCTCGGGTGCGGACGTCACAAACCTCCGTGAGCGCCGAGGACCGCACCTGTCACGGTGACGAGCGCGGCGAAGGAGAGCACGCGGTGCAGGCGCAGCACGAGGCGCATGGTGCCATCGGGATCGACGGCGGCGCGGTTCGAGAACCAGCGGTGGAGCACCAGCGGTTCGAGCACGAAGAGCACCAGGGTGAATATCGCCCACAGCGCCACCATCGCATGCATGAACCAGAAGCGGCCGGGATCGAGGAAACGATCGAAGGCCTCCATCCGCCAGGTGAGCCAGAAGCCGCTCGCGCCGGCGAGAACCGTGGAGATGCGTGCCTGGAAGGCGAAGCGATTCTCCACCTCCTCGAAGAAGGCGACACGCCGCGCCGGCTCGGCGAAGCGCGCGACCGCCGGCAGGATCACGAAGGTGACGAACCAGACGCCGCCGATCCAATGGGCGACGGCCGCGACGTGAACCGCGCGGAGGACCGTGAACTCGTCCATGCGGGTGACGTCACTCTGCCGGCAGGCGGAGATTGTCGAAGGCGTTCGCGGCGAGACCCCCGGTCAGGAAGCGCGACGTGACGAGATCGACGCTCGCCACGTGGCCGGCCAGCAGTTCGGCCAGCACTTCGCCGATCAGGCGGCGCACGGTGGCCGCATCGCCGCTCTCGACGATGCGACGCGCCGCGTCGAACTCGGAGAGCACGAGGGCGTGTTGGGTCTTGTGGCAGTGGGCGATCGGCAACTGCGCCTCGTCGATCAGCACTTCCTCGCGGGTGAAGTGGTCGCGCACCTCGGCGTCGATCTCGGCGAACAGGGCCGCCAGATCGGCATCGGCGGTCGATCCGACACGCTCGAACATCGCATGCAACTTCTCGTGATCGGCGTCCATCTCGGGCACACCGAGAACCAGGACTTCGCTCATCGTCGGCCTCGCCTCGATCTTCTCATCCGTCCGCTGCCTAGACCCGCGTGTCCCGCCACGCCTTGACCGATGTCGAGAACGACCGGAAAAAACAAACGTAGCGCTTGTCCGACGGCGAGCCTCTTTCCAAGATGCCACGCCAGCGCGGCGACGACACCCCGGACGGTTGTCGCACCCCGCGTCACGTTCAATCCCCGATCGAGGAAGATCCCATGAGCTTCAAAGGCAAGACCGCCCTGGTGACCGGTTCGACCAGCGGCATCGGCCTCGCCGTCGCCACCCGCTTCGCCTCGCTCGGCGCCAACGTCGTCCTCAACGGCTTCGGCGACGCCGCCGAGATCGAGAAGATCCGAGCGTTCCTCGCCGCGACCCACGGCGTCGAGGTGACCTACGACGGTGCCGACATGTCGAAGCCGGCCGAGATCGCGGCGATGGTGGAGAAGGCGATCGCCCGCTTCGGCGCCGTCGACATCCTGGTCAACAACGCCGGCATCCAGTTCGTCTCGCCGGTGGAGGACTTCCCCATCGAGAAGTGGGACGCGATCATCGCCATCAACCTCTCCTCGTCGTTCCACACCATCCGCGCGGCGCTGCCGGCGATGAAGGCGCGAGGAGCCGGCACGATCATCAACATCGCCTCGGCGCACGCGCTGATCGCCTCGCCGTTCAAGTCGGCCTACGTCTCGGCCAAGCACGGCGTCGCCGGCCTGACCAAGACGGTGGCGCTCGAGGTGGCGGAGATGGGGATCACCTGCAACGCCATCTGCCCGGGCTACGTGCTGACGCCGCTGGTCGAGAAGCAGATCCCCGACACGGCCAAGGCGCGCAACATGACCGAAGAAGAGGTGATCAAGAAGGTCATCCTCGAGGCGCAGCCGACCAAGCGCTTCGTCAAGGTCGAGGAAGTGGCCGGCATCGCCGCCTTCCTCGCCTCGCCCGACGCCGCCTCGATCACCGGCGCGACGATCTCGGTCGACGGCGGCTGGTCGGCGCGCTGAGCGCCGACCCACGAAGGAACATCGGCGCGTCGAGCGCCGGCGCGAGACGTATTTCGGCGCGGGGGCTCCCTCCCCCGCGCCGCATTCTCTTTCGCGGGAATCCCTGACGAAACGGCACGGATCTGCGTAGCGATACGGAATGGCGGGCCGGCGCGGACGGGTCCACGCTGAGCGATCGGACACCCGGCGACGAGACCGGGGCCGGGATGGCGGAGGGTACGGCGATGCGGACGGTCATGACATCGATGTTCGTCGCTCTGGCGACGGTCGCGGCGAATGCGGCGGAGACGGCGGCGGACAAGTTCGTCGGCGAGATCGTCTCGACCTGCGCCGTCTCGGCGACGGTCAAACAGGTCAGGGCGCACTATTCCAACCGCTTCGTGCCCGAGAACAAGACGGCGGCGACGGAGCTGCCGAAGGCGCTGAAGCCGTTCATCGGCGAGGCGGCGGCGGAGAAGAAAGAGGGCTACGTCGCGGTGCGCGTGCCGATCAAGGCGACGGTCAAGGGGCTGAAGGTGATGCGCGTCAACTTCACCATCGGGGTGGAGAACGGCATCGACGCCCAGGTGGTCACCTTCGCCGCACCCCTCGATCAGGTGGAGAAGAAGCTCGGCGACACGGTCAGGAAGATCCGCGCCAAGGGCGCCGAGGGCATCGAAGTGCTGCTCGAACCCGAAGGCGAGACGACCGACTACGTCTGCGACCACTCGATGTGAGGCGCGCCGGCGACATGCCGGCCGCGCCGAAACAATGGACATGAGCCGCGCGTCGTGGCACTGATCGCCGCTTTCGTGAGGAGACGGCGGCCATCATGGCGCTCGACGTGAAGATCTGCGGCCTGAAGACGGTCGAGGCGGTCGAGGCCGCCCTCGCCGCCGGTGCCGATCTTCTCGGTTTCGTCTTCTTCCCCAAGAGCCCGCGCAACGTGTCCGTCGCCGAGGCGGCGGCGCTCGCCGCACCGGCGCGCGGCCGGGCGAGGATCGTGGCGCTGGCCGTCGATCCCGACGATGCGCTCGTCGAGGCGATCGTCTCCGGGCTCCAGCCCGACCTCCTCCAGTTGCACGGCAAGGAGACGCCGGAGCGCGTCGCCGAGATCGGCGCGCGGTGGGGGATCGAGATCATGAAGGCGATCCCGATCGCCGAGGCGGACGACCTCGCCGTCGTGCCGGGATACGTGCCGCGCGTCTCGCGCATCCTGTTCGACGCCAAACCGCCGAAGACGCCGCAGGCGCTGCCCGGCGGCAACGGTCTTCCCTTCGACTGGCGGCTGGTGCGCGACCTCGACCCGGGTCGGCCGGTCATGCTATCGGGAGGGCTCGATCCCACCAACGTGGCGGAAGCGATCGCGGTGACCGGGGTTTCCGCCGTCGACGTCTCGTCGGGGGTGGAGAGCGCGCCCGGCGTCAAGGATCCCGAGAAGATCGCCGCCTTCGTTCGCAATGCCCGTGCCGCCGCGACCGGCGCGCGCCGCCCCCAGACCGCAACCGAGGACCTCGAGCCTTGAACACCACGCCCAATTCGCTGCGCAACGGTCCCGACGACCGCGGCTTCTTCGGCCTCTACGGCGGCCGCTTCGTCGCCGAGACGCTGATGCCGCTGATCCTCGAATTGGAGCAGGCCTACGCCGATGCCAAGGCCGACCCGAGTTTCGAGGCGGAGCTCTCGGCGCTGTCGACCCACTACGCCGGACGGCCGAGCGCGCTCTACTACGCCGAGCGGCTGACCGAATGGTGCCGCGAGAAGTCGGGTGGCAAGTTCGGCGCCGAGATCTGGTTCAAGCGCGAGGAGCTGAACCACACCGGCTCCCACAAGATCAACAACTGCCTCGGCCAGATCCTGCTCGCCCGCCGCATGGGCAAGACGCGGATCATCGCCGAGACCGGCGCCGGCCAGCACGGTGTGGCGTCGGCCACCGTCTCGGCCCGTTTCGGCCTGCCCTGCATGGTCTACATGGGCGCCGTCGACGTCGAACGGCAGAAGCCCAACGTCTTCCGCATGAAGCTGCTCGGCGCGGAAGTCACCCCGGTCACCTCCGGCGCCGGCACGCTCAAGGACGCGATGAACGAAGCTCTTCGGGATTGGGTCACCAACGTCGCGGACACCTACTACCTGATCGGCACGGCGGCGGGTCCGCATCCCTATCCGGCGATGGTGCGCGACTTCCAGTCGGTGATCGGCTCGGAGACCAAGGCGCAGTTCTTCGCCCAGAAGGGCAAGCTGCCGGACACCGTCGTCGCCTGCATCGGCGGCGGCTCGAACGCCATCGGCCTGTTCCATCCCTTCCTCGACGACCCGTCGGTCGAGATCGTCGGCGTCGAGGCCGGCGGCCACGGCATCGACGTCGAGAACGGCCATGCCGCCTCGATGACCGGCGGCCGTCCGGGCGTGCTGCACGGCAACCGCACCTATCTTCTCCAGGACGGCGACGGCCAGATCCTCGAGGGCCACTCGATCTCCGCCGGCCTCGACTATCCGGGCGTCGGGCCGGAGCATTCGTGGCTGAAGGACACCGGCCGCGTCAGCTACGTGCCGGCGACGGACAAGGAGGCGCTCGAGGCGTTCCAGGTCTGCTCGCGGCTCGAGGGCATCATCCCGGCGCTGGAGCCGAGCCACGCGCTCGCCCATGTGCTGAAGATGGCGCCGACCATGGACAAGGACAAATCGATCGTCCTGTGCCTGTCGGGCCGTGGCGACAAGGACGTGTTCTCGGTCGCCGACCACCTCGGCGAGACGATGTGAGAGACGCCATGACCGAAACCCGCATCTCCCGCCGCTTCGCCGAATGCGCGGCCGCCGGCCGCCCGGCGCTCGTCACCTTCGTGATGGCCGGCGATCCCGACCTCGAGACGTCGCTCGCCGTGGCGAAGACGCTCGCCGCGTCGGGCGCCGACGTCATCGAACTGGGCATGCCCTTCTCCGATCCGATGGCCGACGGCCCGGCGATCCAGGCGGCCGGCCAGCGGGCGCTGAAGGGCGGCCAGACGATGGCCAGGACGCTCGATCTCGTCCGCCGCTTCCGCGAGAGCGACGCGACGACGCCGATCGTGCTGATGGGCTACTACAACCCGATCTACGTCCGCGGCTCCGAGGCCTTCGTCGCCGAGGCGAAGGACGCCGGGGTCGACGGTCTGATCATCGTCGACCTGCCGCCGGAGGCCGACGACGAGCTGTGCCTGCCGGCGCTCGGCGCCGGCCTCAACTTCATCCGCCTGGCGACGCCGACCACCGACGACCGGCGTCTGCCGGCGGTGCTCGCGAACACCTCCGGTTTCGTCTATTACGTCTCGATCACCGGCATCACCGGCTCGGCGGCGCCGGACGCGACCAAGGTGGCGGAGGCGGTCGGCCGCATCAAGCGCCACACCGGCCTGCCGGTCGCGGTCGGCTTCGGCGTGCGCGACGCGGCGACGGCCCGCGAGATCGGCCGCAACGCCGACGGCGTGGTGGTCGGCTCGGCGCTGGTGGCGGCGATCGCCGCCTCGCTCGACGCGGACGGGCGCGCCACGGCGAAGACCGTGCCGGCGATCGGCACGCTCGTCGCCGACCTCGCCTCGGGGGTGCGTGCGGCGCGCCTCGCGGCGGAATGATGCCATCGGCCATCGAAACCGACCGATGGTATTCCTGGCGCGAATTTCTCATGCCTCTGATGCAGATGAGAAATTCGCGCGCCTTCAGAGGCCGGGCGCATCGGCGCCTCCGGCCTCTGGTATGATCACGGGCCGGCGCGTCCGCGCGCCGTTGCGAACCACGTCCGGAGTATCGACCCAGTGAACTGGCTCACCAACGTCGTCCGACCGAAGATCAAGAACCTCCTGACCAAGAAGGAGGTTCCCGAGAACCTGTGGATCAAGTGCCCCGAGACCGGCGAGATGGTGTTCCATCGCGATCTCGAGGCGAACCAGTACGTGGTGCCGGCGTCGGGCTACCACATGCGCGTTCCGGCCAAGATGCGCCTCGACACGCTGTTCGACGGCGGCGAGTGGGAGGCGATCCCCTTGCCGACGGTCGTCGCCGATCCGCTCAAGTTCCGCGACGAGCGCCGTTATTCCGACCGCATCAAGGACGCCCGCGCCAAAACCGGCAAGGAGGACGCGGTCCTGGTCGGCCACGGCACGCTCGACGGACTGCCGGTGACCGCGGCGGTACAGGACTTCGAGTTCATGGGCGGGTCGCTCGGCATGGCGGCGGGCGAAGCGATCGTCGTCGGCCTGGAGACGGCGCGCGAGCGCGGCACGCCCTTCGTGCTGTTCGTCGCCTCGGGTGGCGCGCGCATGCAGGAGGGCATCCTGTCGCTGATGCAGATGCCGCGCACCACCGTGGCGGTGCAGGCGCTGCGGCGGGCTCGGCTGCCCTATTTCGTCGTGCTCACCAACCCGACGACCGGCGGCGTCACCGCCTCCTACGCCATGCTCGGCGACGTCCACATCGCCGAACCGGGGGCGCTGATCGGCTTCGCCGGGCCGCGCGTCATCGAACAGACGATCCGCGAGAAGCTGCCGGAGGGCTTCCAGCGCTCCGAATATCTCTACGATCACGGCATGGTCGACATGGTCGTCCACCGCCACGAGATCCGCGCCACGCTCTCCCGCCTCGCCCATCTCTTCATGAAGAGGGCGTCGCCGGAGAAGCCGGGAACCGCCGTGGTGGCCGCCTGAGGCCGCCGCACTCGGGGAGGCGTCGATGACCGGCCCGTCGGGTGATCCGTCCCGGACGCCGTCCGCCGGCGCCTCGCCGCTCGACGCTCTCGTCGCGCGCATGGCGGTGACGATCCCCGCCGGCTGGGACTTCGGGCTCGAGCGGATGACGCGGGTGCTCGCCCGCCTCGGCGACCCGCACTTGCGGATTCCGCCACCGTTCCACATCGCCGGCACCAACGGCAAGGGCTCGGTCGGGGCGCATCTGCGCGCCATGCTGGAGGCGTCCGGCCGTACCGTCCACGCCTTCACCTCGCCCCATCTCGTCCGTTTCAACGAGCGCGTCCGCGTCTCGGGTAAGCTGGCGGGCGACGAGATGCTAGTCGACGCGATCGAACGGGCCGAGGCCGCCAATGCCGGCGAACCGATCACCTTCTTCGAACTGACGACGCTCGCCGCCTTCCTGCTCTTCGCCGAACATCCGGCCGACGTGACCCTGCTCGAGGTCGGCCTCGGCGGCCGGCTCGACGCCACCAACGCGGTCACCGACCGCCTCGTCTCGGTGATCACCTCGATCTCGATCGACCACGAGAAGTTCCTCGGAACCACACTCGCCGCGATCGCCGGCGAGAAGGCCGGCATCGTCGAGCGCGGCCGGCCGGTGGTGTCGAGCCCGCAGGCGGACGAGGTCGTCGCGGTGCTGGAGCGCGCCGCGGCGCGGGCCGGCGTGCCGCTCCTCCTCGGCGGGCGCGACTGGACGGCGACGACGGAGGACGGCCGCCTCGTCTTCCGCAGCGAACACGGGCTCATCGACCTGCCGCCGTCGCGTCTCGTCGGCGCGCATCAGACGATCAATGCCGGCACCGCCATCGCGGCGCTGGAAGCGAGCGGCCTCGACGTCGGCGCGGACGCGATCGAGCGCGGCCTCTCGACCGTCGACTGGCCGGCACGGATGCAGCGGCTGACCCGCGGCGCGCTCGTCGACCTCGTCCCCGGGGGCGAGATCTGGCTCGACGGCGGCCACAATCCCGGTGCCGGCGAGGTCGTCGCCGCGGCGCTCGCCGACCTCGGCCGGCGGGCGCCGAAGCCGCTCCATCTCGTCGCCGGCATGCTGGAGACCAAGGATCCGATCGGCTTCTTCCGCCCCTTCGCCGGTCTCGCGACGTCGGTCGCCTGCGTGCCGGTCACCGGCGACCATCCCGGACGGCCGCCGGCGGCGCTGGCCGAAGCGGCGCGCGCCGCCGGTCTCGCGGCGACGGTCCACGCGCGCCCGGAAGAGGCGCTGCGGGCGATCGCGGCGGCGGCACGCGAGCCGATCCGCCTCCTGATCTGCGGCTCGCTGCATCTGGCCGGCGAAGTGCTGGCGAAGAACGGCACCCCACCCGCCTGAACCGGCCTCCTCCGTCCGCTTCGGCATGCCCGCATCGGTGTCATTGTATCTTCATAGTTTATAATATAAACTGTTCATATGTGGAACTTTGGAGAAGAGCCATGGCCGAGCGGTGGGATGCGATCGTCGTCGGATCGGGGATCGGCGGTCTGAGCGCGGCGGGGCTTCTCGCCCGGGTCGCCGGCAAGCGCGTCCTGGTGCTGGAGAAGCACTTCGAACGAGGTGGGCAGACCCACGTCTTTCGTCGCGACGGCGCGCCCTGGGACGTCGGCCTGCACTATGTCGGCAATCTCGAGCCGGGAACCTTCGAACGAAAGCTGTTCGACTTCCTTTCCGGTGGTGCGCTCGCGTGGAACCGCATGGCCGACGACTTCGAGCGCTTCGTCTATCCCGACCTCGAGTTCCGTGTGCCTTCCGATCCCAAACGCTACGAGGCACGGCTGATCGAGCGTTTCCCCGAAGAGGCGGCGGCGATCCGGCGCTGGTTCCGAGACCTGCGCGCCGCCGCACGGTGGTACGTCCTCGCCCTCCAGCAGCAGATGATGCCGGCGCCGCTCGGTCGTCTCGTCGGTTGGTATCGCCGCTTCGGCGCCGATCTCGCCACCCGCACCACCGGCGAGCATCTCGACCGCACTTTCCGCTCGCCGCAGCTGAAGGCCCTGCTCGCCTCGCAGTGGGGCGACTACGGGCTGCCACCGAGGGAGAGCGCCTTCGCTCTCCATGCGTTGGTGGTCGCCAGCTATTTCCGGGGCGCCTGGTACCCCGAAGGCGGCGCCGGCCGCATCGCCCGCACCTTCGAGACCGGTATCGAAGCGGCCGGCGGTGAGATCCGGGTTTCGCACGAGGTGACCGAGATCCTCGTCCGCGACGGCCGCGCCGTCGGGGTCGAGGCGGTGGACCGACGCGGGCCGGAACCGGTCACGGTGAGGTTCGAGGCGCCGATCGTCGTTTCCGACATCGGCGCACGCCTCACCTACGAGACGCTGCTCGCCACCGACGGCGAGATCGGCCGTCGCACCGCGGCGATCCGCGCCCGCCTCGCCGGCCTCGACGGCGGTGTCTCGGCGGTGACGCTCTACGTCCGCCTGAAGGAACCCGCGTCGACCCTCGGGGTCGCCGGCGAGAACGTCTGGATCAACACCGCGTACGACCACGACGATCTCGACGGAGGCACCGCGGCGGCGATGGCGGGCGAACCACGCCACGCCTATCTGTCGTTCCCGTCGGCCAAGTCGGGCGACGACCGCTTCCACACCGCCGAGATCATCACCATGCTGCGGCCGGAGGCGTTCGACGTCTGGCGCGGCACGACGGGCGGTGATCGCGGCGCCGACTACGTCGCTCTCAAGGACCGCATCGCCGCCGGCCTCCTCGGCCTCGCGGAAAAGGCGGTGCCGGGTTTCGCGGCGCAGGTAGGTTACGCCGAATTGTCGACGCCGCTGACGGTCGAACAGTTCACCTCGCATCCGCGAGGTCGCTTCTACGGTCTGGCGGGACGGCCGGAGCGCTACCGCGGCGATCCGATCACCAGCCGGACGCCGATCGACGGGCTCCATCTCGCCGGCTGCGACGTCGCCAGCCTCGGCATCGTCGGGGCGATGATCGGCGGTGTCATCGCCGCGAGCGGCATCCTCGGGTCGGCGGGCTTCCCGCGCATCATGGCGAAGGTCGGCCGTGGTCCGGCAGCGGCCACCCCCGTGCCCGCCGCGCGACGTCCGCCGGAGAAGCGTCCGGCGCGGCTCGTCGCCTCGATGGCCCTGACGCCGACGATCCGGCGGCTCGAATTCGAGCTCGAAGCCCCCCTCTCCTTCGTTCCCGGCCAATACGTCAAGCTGCGTGTCGCGCCGTTCGAATGGCGCGACTATTCGATCGCCGGGGTCGAGGGGCGGCGGCTGACGCTCCTGGTGTCGAACCGCACCGGCGGCGACGGCTCGCGGTTCGCCGACACCGTAGCGCTGGGCGCCGAGACCGAGATCGAAGGCCCGCTCGGTGCCTTTCGGTCGGCGCCGGGCGACCACCGCCGGGTGTTCGTCGCCACCGGCACGGGGCTGGCGCCGTTCCTGGCGATGTTCCGGCAATCGGCGGCGGCGGGCGAGAGCGCGCGGGACGAGCTCTTCTTCGGCTGCGCCACGCCGGCCGACGACCTCACCCGCCATCTCTCCGGCCTGCCGGCAAAGACCACGGTGTGCACGAGCCGAGCCGAACCGCCGGCCGGCGGTGTGCGCGGGTGGGTGACCGCGGCACTGGCGCAGCTCGTCTTCGATCCCGCGACGACGGACTTCTACGTCTGCGGCTCGGCGGCGATGGTGGCCGACTGCCGTGCCGTCCTGGCGGCGGCCGGGGCGCGGCGGGTCTTGACGGAGCCGTTCTGATCGACCCACAAACGACGATGAAATCCTCGTCCTGGTTCACCGAGACCGAAGTCTTCCTCATGCACGAGATCGTCGCCCGCTTCGACCGGCTGGCGCGGCGCCTGGTGCTCGACGACCACGGCATCAGCTATGCCGAGTTCCTCATCGCCATGGCGGTGCGGGAGATGGGGCGGCCGACGCAGAACGAGGTGTGCGAACTGCTCGACACGAGCAAGTCGCTGGTCAGCCAGCGCGTGGGTGCGTTGGCGGCCAAGAACATCCTCGTCCAGCACCGCGATGCGGAAAACCGGCGGCAGGTCCGTCTCGAGTTGACGCCGACGGGTCGCGAGACGCTGGAGACGATCTACGGCGAACTGGCGACCCATGCCGCGCCGGCCTTCGAAGCGATGGGCGCCGCCCGCCCCGGCTTCCGCACCGCCCTCCTCCGCCTGCGCGACGCGCTGATCGAGAAGGAGACGGAGGGTGCGGGCGGGACGGGCTGATGGGCGCCGCGGCTCGCCGAAGTCGCCGAAGGTCCGGTGACGGGTCTCACCCGCCGAAGAGCTTTCCGAGCAGGTCCGTCAGGCCCCGCGGCCGCTCCTCGGTCCGCATCACGCTGCCGGTGGTCGCCGGGTCGGCCGGACGGGGGCGGGACGAGGTGGGCAGCGGCGCGGCGGTGGCGCTGGCGGCGGGGAGCGCCGCATCGGCGGACGACGGGGCGCCCGCCAGCCGCTCGATCGTGGTCGGCAGGCTGCTTCCGGGGATCGCCACCGCCTGATGGCCGCGGTGGGCGTCGAGCATGAAGCGCTGCCAGACCACGGCGGCGAGCGAGCCGCCGGTGCCGCGCTTGGTCGGGGCGCCGTCGTCGTTGCCGAGCCAGACGCCGGTGGTGAGCATCCCCGTATAGCCGATGAACCAGGCGTCGCGGAAATCCTGGGAGGTGCCGGTCTTGCCGCCGGCCGGCCAGCCGGGGATCTGCGCCTTCCTGGCGGTGCCGGAGGCGAGGGTCTCGGCCAGCATGGTGTTCATCTCGGCGAGCGGCACCGGATCGATCACCCGGCCGATGCCCGAGCCCTTGCGGGCGTAGAGCACCTTGCCGTCGGCGGAGGTGATGCGGGTGACGATGTGCGGGACGATGCCGAGGCCGCCGTTGGAGAAGGGCACGAAGGCGGCGGTGATCTCGAGCGGCGTCACCTCGGAGGTGCCGAGTGCGATCGAGGGCGTCGCCATCAGCGGCGAGGTGATGCCCATGCGCATCGCCGTCTCGGCGACGTTCTTCGGGCCGACCTCGACGGCGAGCTTGGCCGCCACCGTGTTGATCGAATGGGCGAGCGCGTCCTTCAGCGTCACCGGGCCCTTGAAGCCCTTCTCGTAGTTCTTCGGGCTCCACCCCTTGTAGGTGAAGGGTTCGTCGGAGCGGATGGTGTCGGGGGTGAGCCCCTTCTCCATCGCGGCCAGATAGACGAAGGGCTTGAAGGTCGAGCCGGGCTGGCGCTTGGCCTGGACCGCCCGGTTGAACTGGCTCTTGGAATAATCGACGCCGCCGACCAGCGCCTTGACCGCGCCGCTCGGGTCGATCGAGACGACCGCGCCCTGGCTGACGTCCTTCTTGTCGCCGAACTGCGCCATGCCGGCCTGCAACGCGGCTTCCGCCAGCATCTGCAGCGACGAGTCGATGGTCGTGGTGACGACGATGTCCTTGTCGACGGCGCCGATCCAGCTCGGCAGCTGATCCATCACCCAGTCGGCGACGTAGTTCTCCGAGCCGTTGTCGACCCGGGCGTAGCTCATGTGCGGCTGGGCCAGCGCCATGGCGCGCTGATCGGGGGTCAGCACGCCGGTGTCGACCATGGCGGCGAGCACCACTTCGGCGCGGCCGCGCGCCTTCTCCGGGTCGTGCGAGGGGGCGTAGCGCGACGGCGCCTTGAGGAGACCGGCGAGCATCGCCGCCTCCATCGGGTTCACCTCGCGCGCCGACTTGCCGAAGTAGCGCCGCGCCGCGGCATCGACGCCGTAGGCGCCGGCGCCCATGTAGACGCGGTTGAGGTAGAGCTCGAGGATCTGATCCTTCGAATATTCGTGCTCCAGCCACAGCGCCAGCAGCACCTCCTGGACCTTGCGGCCGAAGGTGCGCTCCTGGGTCAGGAAGAGGTTCTTGGCGAGCTGCTGGGTGAGCGTCGAACCGCCCTGGGAGACGCCGCGGCGGGTGAGGTTGACCGCGACGGCGCGCAGGAGGCCGATCGGATCGACGCCGAAATGCGAGCGGAAGCGCCTATCCTCGATGGCGACGACGGCGCCGGGCAGCCACGGCGGCATGTCGGCGAGGCGGACGGCCTCGCCACCGGTGTCGCCGCGATTGCCGACCAGTTTGCCGTCGGCGGAGACGATCTTGACGTTGGCGGGGCGCTTCGGCACCGCCCATTCGGAGGTCGGCGGCAGGCGGGCGCCGTAGTAGACGACGACGCCGGCGACGGCGATGCCGGCCCAGATCGACAGCACCAGTCCCCAATAGACGAGACGGCGCAGGGCCCGGCCGAAGCCGCCCGGCGGACGACCACCCTTGCGGCGAGAGCGGCGGGGCCGGCGTTCGGAAACGTCCTCGTCCATGATCTCGGTCTCGTCGGCGGAGCCGCTCCGGCGGCGGGACCGCTCTTCGGAGCGATACGAAGCGGCGACGTCGTCCTCGCCGGCGGCGAAGGAGGGCTCGTGGCGATCGCGACCACGGTCGCGCGACGGACGGCGGCGGGCGGGGCCGCGCATCGGCGTCGGCCGGTCCTCCGGGCCGAGGCGCAGGTCGAGGCGGTCCGGCTCGTCGGCAGGCATGTCGAAGACGGGTTCGCGTCTCGATTCCGACCGTCTCGCCAAATCGCCCTCCACCCTGGCGCCACGCTCGGCGCGCGGCGGCGCACCCCTCATCCGACGCTAATTCGGGCGATTTAAGGCGGAGTTAAGCCATCGCCGCGGCACGCGACCCGGCCTCGACGGCGGCGAGCGTCGACATGTTGACGACGCCGCGCGAGGTCACCGAGGGGGTCAGCACGTGCGCCACCTTGGCCGCCCCGAGCAGGATCGGTCCGACGTGGAGGGCGTCGGTCATCGCCTTGACCAGGTTCAACGTGATGTTGGCGGCGTCGAGCGAGGGGAAGACCAGCAGGTTCGCCTCACCCTTCAGCGGCGAATTCGGCATCATGCGCTCGCGCACCGCGGTGTTGAGTGCGGCGTCGCCGTGCATCTCGCCGTCGATCTCGAGATCCGGCTCGAGCCGGTGCACGATGGCCAGCGCCGCCCGCATCTTGGCGGCGGAAGCGAGGTCGCGCGAGCCGAAGTTCGACGCCGACAGGAGTGCCGCCTTGGGTGGCAGGCCGAAGCGGCGGATGTGACGGGCGGCGAGGATGGTGGTGCGAGCGATTTCCTCGGGCGTCGGCTCGGGCGTACCGTAGGTGTCGGTGAGGAACCACGAACCGCGCTGCGACAGGAGCAGCGACAGGGTGGCGAAATGCGCCTCCGGACTCTCCAGGCCGATGACGTCCTCGACCACCTTCAGGTGACGGATGAAGCCGCCCTCCAGGCCGCAGATCAGCACGTCGGCCTCGCCGCGTTCCACCGCCACGGCGCCGATCACGGTGGCGTTGGAGCGCACGATCGTCCTGGCGGCGTCCGGGGTGACGCCCTTGCGGCCGACCTTGGCGAAATAGGTGGCGACGTAATCGTTGTAGCGGTGGTCGTGGGCCGGATCGACGACCTCGAGGTCGACGTCGGGCCGGATCTTGAGACCGAAACGTTCGCAGCGCGTGGCGATCACCCTGGGCCGGCCGATCAGGATCGGCGTGGCGATGCCCTCTTCGAGCAGCACCTGGGCGGCGCGCAGCACGCGCTCGTCCTCGCCGTCGGAATAGACGATGCGGCTCTTGACCTTCGCCGCCTTGGCGACGGCGGTCACCGGCTTCATCACCAGACCGGAGCGGAAGACGAAGCGGACGAGGCGGTCGTGATAGGCGTCGAAATCGCGGATCGGCCGCGTCGCCACCCCGGTCTCCATCGCGGCGCGGGCGACGGCCGGAGCGATGCGCAGGATGAGGCGCTGATCGAAGGGCGAGGGAATGAGGTATTCCGGCCCGAAGGTGTGGGTGACGCCGCCATAGGCGCGCGCCGCAACTTCCGAGGGCTCCTCACGGGCGAGAGCGGCGATGGCCTCGACCGCCGCGCGCTTCATCTCCTCGTTGATCGCGGTGGCGCCGGCGTCGAGGGCGCCGCGGAAGATGTAGGGGAAGCAGAGGACGTTGTTGACCTGATTGGGAAAATCGGAGCGTCCGGTGCAGACCATGGCGTCGGGGCGCAGCCTGCGGGCGACTTCGGGCATGATCTCGGGCGTCGGATTGGCGAGCGCCAGGATCATCGGACGGTCGGCCATGCGGACGAGCAGCTCCGGCTTCAGCACACCGCCGGCGGAGAGGCCGAGGAAGACGTCGGCACCGTCGATGACGTCGGCGAGAGTGCGCTTGTCGGTCGCCTTGGCGTAGATCGCCTTGTAGGGATCCATGTGGACCGTGCGGCCCTCGAAGACGAGACCCTCGAGGTCGCAGACCCAGATGTTGTCGCGCTTCGCCCCGAGCGTGACCAGGAGATTGAGGCAGGCGAGCGCCGCGGCGCCGGCGCCGGAGGCGACGATCTTCACCTCGGCGAGCGACTTGCCGGCGATCTCCAGGCCGTTGCGGATCGCCGCGGCGACGATGATGGCGGTGCCGTGCTGGTCGTCGTGGAAGACCGGGATCTTCATCTTCTCGCGCAGGATGCGCTCGACCTCGAAGCACTCCGGCGCCTTGATGTCCTCGAGGTTGATGCCGCCGAAGGTCGGCTCGAGCGCCGAGACGGTGTCGACCATGCGCTCGACGGTGGGTGCGTCGATCTCGATGTCGAAGACGTCGATGTCGGCGAACTTCTTGAAGAGGACGGCCTTGCCCTCCATCACCGGCTTCGACGCCAAGGGGCCGATGTTGCCGAGCCCGAGCACCGCCGTGCCGTTGGAGACGACGGCGACGAGATTGCCGCGGGCGGTGTAGTCGGCGACCGTCTCGGGATCGTCGCGGATGGCGAGACAGGGGGCGGCGACGCCCGGCGAATAGGCGAGCGCCAGGTCGCGCTGGTTGCCGAGCGGCTTGGTCGCCTGGATCTCGAGCTTGCCCGGGCGCGGCATGCGATGGAAGAACAGAGCGGCTTCGGAGAGTTCGTCGTTGTGGCCGCGGCCGGCGTGATCGGCCCGAGCCGGAGAGATGTCGTCCGTCGCCATGCGCGTCCCCCTCCGGGATCGGGCGGAGCGGCGGCGCATCGTACCGTTGCGCGCCCTCTCGGGGATCCCCTTCGTCTTCGTGGAACCGGCCGCCGCTTCGTCTCGGTCTTCGGGGCTGCGACCTCTCGTCGCAACGGTTAACCGGAGCCGCTGCCCGGCGCAAGCGGCACGGAGAGCATAAAATTGCGCGTAATCGATTGAATTTCCCCGCTGAATCATGTTGCATCGCACACATCGAGGTCGTGAGACGCTTCCGGCGACGGATCGGTTGCGACACGCGGGGAGAAGCCCCACGTTTCATCGGGACGGACCGGCGAATCGACGGCAGGTCGGCGGCGTGGAGTGAAGGGTCGGACGGAATGCTCAGGATGATCGCGCGCACTCTCGGATTGTGGACGGTGGCGGGCGCCTTCGTCGCCGCGGTGATCGACGGCATGAGGTCGATCGCCGCGTCGCAGGTGGTGACGACCTCGAGCTTCGCCGCCTGGAGCGAACTGGCGCCGTCGTCGCTCGGCGCGCTGCGCGGCGTCGTCGAGGGGCGGATCGGCGCGGCGGCCTGGACGGCCACGACCGGGACGGTGCTGGCGTTGCCGACCTGGGCGCTGCTCGCGATCATCGGCGCGCTTCTCATCGCGCTCGGCCGCAAACGGGTCGCCCCGATCGGGGTCGTTCCGTGACGGGCGAGGCGGCGCGACGGGGTGGGCGTCACGGAATCGTCGAACGGCGCCCCTATCGGTGACCGGTCCCGCGTAGGACGCCCGCGGGAGCACCCATCGGCCCGACGACGAAGCGCCGAGGCGACGAAACGGCGTTCACCGGAGAGGAGGAGGCGCATGTTCGAACCCGAACTCCCGACGAAGCCCCTCGGGCTCGCCGGCGTACGCCCCCCGAGCGCCGACCGGGTCGGCCTCGCGGGTCGACGCGTCGCTCTTCGGTTTCCTTCGGGAGTTCGATCATGACCGCCCTCGAAGACGATCCGAGATCCTCGTCCTACGACGACACGCCGCTGGAGATCGCGCCGAACGCGTCCGGAAAGAGCCGCTTCGATCTGCTGCCCGGCGAAACGCTGGCGCAGGGACTGAAGCGGGTGTTGCTCGGCGAGATCGTCAGCGCCCGGGATGCGCTCACCGACCGGACGATCGCGCCGGAGGAGGCGATCCACCGTGTGCGGCGGCGGCTGAAGCGGGTGCGCAGCATCTTCTTCGTCCTCGACGAGGTGCCGGGCGCCAATCGCGAGAACCGGACGATCCTGGCGCGCGACACGGCGCGGCTGCTGGCCACGGCGCGCGACGCCGACGTGGCGACGTTCGAGGCGCGCCGCATCCTCGCCCGCGCCGAAGGGCGCGACGTCGCCGCCGCGGGTCTCCTGGTCGAACGGCTGGAGATCGAACGGGCCGTGGCCCATCGCACCCTGCCGCCGCTCGACGAGGTCGCGTCACGCCTCAGGGCGAGCGAGGCCGACGCCCGATCGCTGCCCAATCGCTTCGAGGCGGGACGCCTCCTCGCCGACGCGCTGATCGCGTCCTATCGCCGCGGTCGGCGCGACTGGCGCGAGTTGACCGACGGCTTCACCGTCGAGACGCTGCACGACTGGCGCAAGCGGGTGAAGCAGCGCCGCCATCTCTCGGCGCTGGTGCCGATCGAGACCGAACTCACCACCCACGCCCTCCAGCGCGATCTCGAAGATCTCGGCGAAATCCTCGGCGAGGAACACGATCTGGCGGTCCTCCAACAGCGGATCGAGACCGACGAACGGCTGCTGCGCCCACGCGAAGGCC
Source organism: Pinisolibacter sp. (assembly GCF_036782435.1). Classification (NCBI taxonomy): domain Bacteria; kingdom Pseudomonadati; phylum Pseudomonadota; class Alphaproteobacteria; order Hyphomicrobiales; family Ancalomicrobiaceae; genus Pinisolibacter; species Pinisolibacter sp. The sequence continues at coordinate 28,406 of NZ_DAIPZB010000035.1, forward strand.
GCGCCGGGGTGGTCGATCTCATCGCCGGCCGGCGCCGCAAATTCACCAAGAAGGCGTTGGAACTGGGGGAAGAACTCTACGGTTCGCGGACCCGGGTCGCCGCCGCGGCGCTGGATGAGCTCCGAGAACTCTGGTAACCGGGGGCCACCCCCGGAAAGTCGAACGAAAGGTACGGATGTGTCGAAAGGTGTGGAACGGTTCATCGAACGCGGGTTGTTCGCCAGTCGCTGGCTGATGGCGCCGATGTACATCGGCCTCGTCGGCGCGCTGCTCATCCTGATGTTCAAGTTCCTCCAGGGGCTCGCCGAGTTCGCCCTCCACGCGCTGACCGCCAGCGAGAGCGAGGTGGTGTTGGCGCTGCTGTCGCTGATCGACCTGACGCTCGCCGGCAACCTGCTGCTGATCGTCGTCTTCTCCGGCTACGAGAACTTCGTCTCCAAGATCGACGTCGGCGATCACGAGGACCAACCGGACTGGAAGGGCAAGGTCGACTTCGCCGGACTGAAGCTCAAGCTGATCGCCTCGATCGTCGCCATCTCGGGCATCCACCTGCTCAAGATCTTCATGGACATCCCGAAGTACACCGACCGCGACATCATGTGGATGACCATCATCCACGTCGTCTTCGTCGGCTCGGGCGTCTTCCTGGCGCTGATGGACCGCATCCACGTCCAGCACGAGGCGGAAGGCCCGGCGATCGGCGGGCACTGATACCGGGCTGATGAATTTCGGACTCGTCCGAAATTCATCAGCGTTACCGCCTGACCGGCCGACGCCCGTTCGGGCTTGCCATCGCCCATGAAGTTCTGAACAGGTCGGAACTTCATGGGCTCGGTATGATACCGGGCTCGTGAAGTTCACCAAGTCCGAATTTCACGAGGTCGGTCCGGGGCGGAGCCTCACTCCGCCACCAGCACCCGGGAGCAGGCCGCCGGCAGATCGGCCAGTTTCAGCGGCGGGCGCGGCTTTTCCGGCGGCGACGGCTTCCACGGCTCCGGGCCGAGCCACCAGGCGAGATCGGCGCCGCAGCCGTCGCCGTCCGGGACCGACGCCTGATCCTTGCAGTCGGCCATGCCGGCGGGACAGGCGAGGCGGACGTGGAAGTGGTAGTTGTGGCCGTACCAGGGGCGAACCTTGCCGAGCCAACCGCGATCGCCCTTCGCCGTGTCGCACATCACCTTCTTGATCGCCGGATTGACGAAGATCCGCGCCACGTCTTCGTCGAGCGCCGCCTGACGCACCAGTGCCATGCGGGTCGGGGTCCAGGCCGACGGGTCGATCTCGCGCGTCCTCATGTTCACCATCGACACCGCCGAGAGGGTCTCGCGCTCGGCGCGGCTCAGCTCCTTCGCCGGCATCGGCAGGAACCAGATGTCGGCGTCGAGGCCGATCTGGTGGCTGGCGTGGCCGGTGATCATCGGCCCGCCGCGCGGCTGCGACAGGTCGCCGACCAGGAGGCCCGGCCAACCGACCGACCTGCCGCTGTCGGCGAAGCGCTCGAGGAAGGCGACGAGACGCGGGTGGCCCCAGTTGCGGTTGCGCGACAGGCGCATCACCTGCCAGGTCGCGCCGTCGACCGGCAGCGCCACGGCGCCGGCGAGGCAGCCGCGCGAATAGGCGCCGATCGAGCGGGCGGCGAGCGGCGCCGGCGCCTTCGCGCCGCCGAACAGCACCTTGGCGGCGTCGGCGGGCAGCTCGGCCTTCACCTTGGCGACGGCTCGGCTGGTTTCTTCCGCCGTGTCCTGGGCCGCTACGGGCGTGGCGGCGAACAGGAGGCCGAGCAGGGGGGCGAGAGCAAGGGGGAGACGGCGCATGACGGATTTCCCGGGGGCATCGATCCGGCCAGGATGACACGGCGGATCTTCACCGATGGTTAACCATGTTCCGCCGCGAGCGGACGGGCGGCCGGTTCACCGATCCGGCGGCCACGAGCCGACGACGGCGCGACCGTCATCCGATCAGGCGATGCGGGCGAAGACGAGGCGAGCGGCGACGAGATCCTCGAGCGCGGTGCCGACCGACTTGAAGAGGGTGATCTCGGCCTCGGAGCGGCGACCGGGATCGCGGCCGCGGCACAGATCGGCGAGGTCGGCGACGACGTCGTCGGGCTTCAGGATGCCGCCGGCGATCGGCTGCGTCAGGTCGCCGGCCTCCTTCAACGCGCCGGCGCGGGTGTCGACGTAGACGCGGGCGCGGGCGATCGCCGCATCGTCGGCCTCGCGCATGGTCGGCGTGTAGCCGCCGACGAGATCGACGTGGGTGCCGGGGGCGAGGCGGGCGCCGCGGACGAGCGGTTCGCTCGACATGGTGGCGGCGGAGACGATGTCGGCGTCGGCGAGCGCCGCATCGAGATCACTCACCGCGTTCACGGCCCAGAGACGGCCGGCGAATTTCGCCGCGAGGGCCTCCGCCCTGTCGGCGGAGCGGTTCCAAACCGAGACGCGGCGGATCGGCCGGATCGCGGTATGAGCCTCGATCAGGTGTTCGGCGAGCGCCCCGGCCCCGACCATCACCATATGGGAGGCGTCGGGCCGGGCGAGGAAGTCGGCCGCCAACGCGGAAGCCGCGGCGGTGCGCCACAGGGTGAGGCGGGTGCCGTCGAGGACGGCGAGCGGCTCGCCGGTGACGCCCGACATCAGCACATAGGCGCCGATCACCGACGGCAGGCTCCGAGCGGCGTTGCCCGGCACCACCGAGACGAGCTTCACGCCCATCACCGCATCGGCGCCGACGCCGCGGCTCGTGTCGGTCCAGGCCGGCATGAGCAGCAGCATGGTGTCGGGTTCGCCGGCCCGCGCCATCGGATGGTGATGGCGAACCGGGGTGACCACGTCCTCGCGGAAACCGGCGCGCAGCGCTTCGACGAGATCGGCGCGGGTGAGGACCGAATCGATGGCGGCGGCGTCGATGGTGCGCATGGCGATCCCCGTGGGAGCGGGACGGCGGAGTCCGGTCGCGGCGCCACCGTGAACGAGCGGACGACGCGCGGACCGATCAGGCGACGCGGCGCGGTCCGGCGGCCGGCAGAGCGAGGCCGGCGGCGGGGGCGGTCTCGTTGCGCGCGGCGAGATCGGAGGCGAGGCGATCGCGCTCGTCGGCGAGGCGAGCGGCCTCACGACGGCCGACGCGGGCGGCGCGGCGATGGATGCGCTGGTGCCACCACACGGTGAAGCCGCCGAGCAGGATGCCGAAGACCATGGCGCCGAGCACCAGGGCGAAGAGCGGCACGTCGACGGCGAAGGCGGGATCCTCGGGCCGGAAGGGATCGAGCGCCACGGTCACCGGCTTGCGGTTGGTGACGGAGAGGGCGACGACGACGGCGCCGAAGGGCACCGCCAGGAGCCAGGTCAGGAGGCGTGACAACACCGATCTTCTCTCCTCGCGTGCGCGTCCGGCCGGGTCAGTCGCCGAGATCGACACCGTCGTTGAGACGCTCGCGCATCTCCTTGCCGGTCTTGAAGAACGGCACGTATTTCTCGGTGACGGCGACCTTCTGACCGGTGCGCGGGTTGCGGCCGGTGCGGGCCGGGCGGTTCTTGACCGAGAAGGCGCCGAAGCCGCGCAACTCGACGCGGTCGCCACGGGTCAGCGCCGCGGTGACCTCGTCGAGGACGGCGTTGACGATGTGCTCGACGTCGCGCTGGTACAAGTGAGGGTTGCGCTCGGCCAACCTGGTCACCAGCTCGGACTTGATCATCGACCGATCCCCCCGGAATTGCTCGGATTTTCGCCCGTCCCAAGGTGCCAGCGCGATTGCAGTCCGTCAAGCGAACGGATCGATTCGACCCCCGATTCGAGGCCCAGCCCGGACACGATGCCGCGGACCAGGGCCGCGGCGATCGATTCGGCGAGCGGCCAGTCGCCGAGCTTCTTCTCCGGCTTCCAGTCGCGGATCTTGAGGTCCTTGGCGACGCCCTTGCTCTCCAGCCAGGCGACGGCGACGCTCTCCTCGCCGAGTTCGTCGACGAGTTTCAGCGGGAGCGCCTGGGCGCCGTTGACGACGCGGCCGTCGGCGAGCTCCTGCGCCTTGTCGGCGGCGAGGCCGCGGCGTTCGGCGACGAGACCGACGAACCAGGCGTAGGTGTCCTTCACCACCCGGTCGAGCATGGCGCGGGCTTCCGGCGAGGTCGGCTTGAAGGGGTTCGGCTCGGCCTTCATCGGCGAGGATTTCACCTCTTCGAGCTTGACGCCCACGGTCTTCATCAGGTCGGAGACGTCGCCCCACTGGACGAGCACGCCGATCGAGCCGGTGAGCGCAGTGCGGCGGGCGACGATGTGGTCGGTGCCGATGGCGGCGAGATAGCCGGCGGAGGCGGCGAGCGAGCCGACATGGGCCACCGTCGGCTTCTTGGCGGCGAGCTTGCGCAGCGCCGTGTAGAGGCCTTCGCCAGCCGAGGTGGCGCCGCCGGGGCTGTCGATCGAGACGATCACGCCCTTGACCGCATCGGTCGTCGTCAGCGTCTCGACGGTCTCGAGCAGCTTGCGATCGGGCAGCATGACGCCCTGGATGGTCAGACGGGCGATGTGCGGCCGGGCCTTGTCGACCAGATCGCCGAGGCCGCCGAGCCGGGCGGCGACGGCGAGGATCGCCACCACCGCGAGGACGAAGGCGAGCGTCCGCCACAGACCGAGCTTGCGCTTCAGGCGGCGGCGATCGGCGACGACATCGGGATCGAGCATCGGGTCATCCTCGGGTCGGGGTTCCGCCGAGGGGTATCAGGGCTCGCCCGTGGCCGCAAGCGAGGGCTGCCCGCACCCGCCGAGCGCCACGGTCACGACCCCGGGGTCGCTCCGGCCTCGCGCAGGCGGGTGCTCATGAGATCGCCGCCGCGTTCGAGCAGCGGATAGGCGGCGCCGGCGACGAGATGATCGTTGAGGCGCTTGAGATCGCGGATGAGGTCGAGATGCAGGGCGCTCGCTTCGCGCGCGCCGTTCGGCGCTTCGCGCAGGCGGGAGAAGTGATCGGCGAGAAGGCGGGTCTCGATGGTGCGGAAGACCTGTTTCTCGGCGGCGAGAATGCGCGCGGCGGCGAGGTTCTCGGTGACGAAGATCGATGCGGCGGCGCGCAGGTTGGCGAGGACGCGGTCGAACACCGCCTGGATCTCGGTCTCCGCCGAGGGCGCCAAGGCGAAGCCGCGCTCGACGTATTTGCCGACGCTGGCGCCGACGTCGCGCTTGAGGATGTCGCCGGCGTTCTCGAGATTGACGACGAAGGCGAGGACGGCGGCGAGCCGCGCCTCGTCGCCGGCCTGGAGGCCGTCGGGCTCGAGGCGCGACAGATAGGTCTTCACCGCGCCGTTCAGCCGATCGAGCGCGTCGTCGAGGCCGACCGCCTCGGCGATGCGGCGGCGGTCGCGATCGTCGAGGGCGGCGCGCATCGCCACCACCATCTCCTCGAACAGATCGGCCATGCGCAACGCCTCGCGCGCGGCGTGGCCGATCGCCAGGGCCGGCGTCGTGGTCGCAGCGGGATCGAGATAGAGCGGACGCGAGGGATCGTGCGGTTCGACGCGATCGGGGAACCACGCTTCGAGCATCCGCGCGACCGGTACGAGGAACGGCAGCGCGACCGCCAACAGAGCGACGTTGAAGGCGGTGTGGGCGAGCGCCACGGCGTGGCCGGCATCGCCGAAGAGGGCCGACGTCGCGGTGGCGACGAACGGTAGGCCGGCGAGAACCGCGACGGCGCCGAGACCGCGCAGGACGAGATTGCCGACGGCGACGCGGCGACCTGCGGGATCGCTGCGTCCCTCGATCACCGGATTGAGGGAGGTGCCGAGATTGGCGCCGAGCACCAGGGCGATCGCGCCTTCCGGGCCGATCACCCTCTGAGCGGCGAAGGACATCACCAGAAGCACGGTGGCGACACTCGAATGGGCGAGCCAGGTGACGAAGGCGGCGACGAGGAGTGCCACCACGGGATCGCCGGCGACCGTGGCGATCACGCTGCGCACCGTCGGATCCTGCTGATGCGGCGCCACCACCGCGACGAGACGGGCGAGGGCGATCAGCATCAGCCCGAGGCCGATCGCCACCCGTCCGAGATCGCGGCTGCGGGTGAGACCGCCGGTGCGGAACATGACGACGCCGACGAGGACGGCGAGCGGCGCGAGATGGCCGACGTCGAAGGCGAAGAGCTGGACGATGAGGGTCGTGCCGACGTTGGCGCCGAGCATCACGGCGAGCGCCGGGACCGTGGCGATCAGGCCGTCGGCGGCGAGGGATGCGACCATCAGGCCGGTGGCGGTCGACGACTGCAGCGCGGCGGTGACGAAGAGACCGGCGGCGGCGGCGCGCAGGCGATCGCCCACCAGCCGGCCGAGCAGGCGCCGGAGGTCGGAGCCGAAGGCGCGCTGGATGCCGGTCTGCACCATGTGCAGACCCCACAGCAGCAGCGCCACCGCGCCGGCGAGATCGAGGATGAGAAGCGTCGTCGACACCGCCGCTCCCCTTTGCGGATCGTGCCGGCCCCGTGGCCGACCGCCCGCCTTCTCGCGCCGGCAACGGGCGAGAAGCGAACGACCTTCCGCATTAGGCGACGAAGTAATTCGTTCGTCCAGTCCCCTCGCGCGAACGTGACGCCGGGAGCGCTCGCGAGGGCGACGGGCGGCTCGGGCCCCATGAAAAAACCCGCGCCGGTCGCCCGGCGCGGGTTTCGTGCGAGGGGAACCGGAGAGACCCGGCTCCGATCATACGAGATCCGGCGGATCGCTTCGCGACGCCGGATCGAACTCATCCGTGAACCCCTCGTGTGGACGAGGTTCACGGATGAGCGGAATACCAGGTCCGGATGGAATCATCCGGACTTCGTATCACTTGTCTTCGGAGCGGGCGCGCAGCGCCGCACCGAGGATGTCGCCGAGCGAGGCGCCCGAGTCGGACGAACCGAACTGAGCGATCGCTTCCTTCTCCTCGGCCACTTCGAGCGCCTTGATCGAAACGCCGACCTTGCGGGTCTTGCGGTCGAACTGGATGACGCGGGCGTCGAGGCGCTCGCCGACGGCGAAGCGATCCGGACGCTGGTCGCCGCGCTCACGCGCGAGCTCGGAGCGCTTGATGAAGGTCGAGAACTCGGTGTCGACGATCTTCACGTCGATGCCCGAATCCTTCACCTCGGTCACTTCGCAGGTGACGATGGCGCCGCGACGGATGTCGCCGGCCTTCTCGAAGGGGTCGCCGGCGAGCTGCTTGACGCCGAGCGAGATGCGCTCCTTGTCGACGTCGACGTCGAGGACCACCGCCTTGATGCGGTCGCCGCGACGGAACTCCTCGATGACCTGCTCGCCCGGACGGTTCCAGTCGAGGTCGGAGAGGTGGACCATGCCGTCGACGTCGCCGTCGAGACCGACGAACAGACCGAACTCGGTCTTGTTCTTGACCTCGCCCTCGACCACGGTGCCCGGCGGATACTTCTCGACGAAGGTCTCCCACGGGTTGGCGAGCGTCTGCTTGAGGCCGAGCGAGATGCGGCGCTTGACCGGATCGACCTCGAGCACCATCACCTCGACCTCCTGAGAGGTGGAGACGATCTTGCCCGGATGGACGTTCTTCTTGGTCCAGCTCATCTCGGAGACGTGGATCAGGCCTTCGATGCCCGGCTCCAGTTCGACGAAGGCGCCGTAGTCGGTGATGTTGGTCACGCGACCGGCGAACTTCGCACCGACGGGATACTTGGCGACGATGCCGTCCCACGGATCCGCCTCGAGCTGCTTCATGCCGAGCGAGATGCGGTGGGTCTCCGGGTTGACGCGGATGATCTGGACCCGGACGGTCTGACCGATCGTGAGCACCTCGGAGGGATGGTTGATGCGGCGCCACGCGATGTCGGTGACGTGCAGCAGGCCGTCGATGCCGCCGAGGTCGACGAACGCACCGTAATCGGTGATGTTCTTGACCACGCCGTCGACGATCTGGCCTTCCTGCAGGCTCTGGACGAGCTCGGAACGCTGCTCCGCGCGGGTCTCTTCCAGAACGGTGCGGCGCGACACGACGATGTTGCCGCGGCGCTTGTCCATCTTGAGGATCTGGAAGGGCTGCGGCACGTGCATCAGCGGGCCGACGTCGCGGACCGGACGGATGTCGACCTGGGAACGCGGCAGGAACGCCACGGCGCCGTCGAGGTCGACGGTGAAGCCACCCTTGACCTGGTTGAAGATGAGGCCGGTGACCTTCTCGTTCTTGGCGAAGGCCTCCTCGAGACGGGTCCAGCTCTCTTCGCGGCGCGCCTTCTCGCGGGAGATGACGGCTTCGCCGAGAGCGTTCTCGACACGGTCGAGATAGACCTCGACCTCGTCACCGACCTTGAGGCCGCCGTCGCGGCCCTGGGCGCCGAATTCCTTGAGCGCGACGCGACCTTCGACCTTGAGGCCGACGTCGATGACCGCGAGATCCTTCTCGATCGCGACGATCTTGCCCTTGACGACGGTCCCTTCGTAGAGGTTGGACTGCTCGAGGGACTCTTCGAGAAGGGCGGCGAATTCGTCGCGGGTGGGGTTCATCTGAGACATTGAAACTCCTGGTGCCGAATACGGCGTGCGCCGGCGGGTTGGTGTCGTGGGGCGGTTCGATCATGTCCGGATCCCCGTGGGTGGGGGACCTGCCGTGGAGTTCTCCCCACGGGCCGGCGCCGGCGAACGACGATGAAACCGGATGTCCGTCCGCGCGAGTTCGGGCCTCGAAGGCCGTGATCCCACGCGAACCGGCGTTCCATAGCGGAAGCGCCGGTCTCGAGCAAGCACGATACGGCGGAAATCAGCCCTCGGCGGCGCGTTTCGCGGCGACGATGGCGAGTGCGGCGGAAAGTGCCGCCTCGCGGTCGAGGTTCGAGGTGTCGAGCACCACCGCATCGGCCGCGGGCTTCAGCGGCGCGACGGCACGATTGCTGTCGCGATCGTCGCGATCGCGCGTCTCCTCGAGGATACGGGCGTAGTCGACGTCGCGGCCCTTGGCGAGAAGTTCGTCGGTGCGGCGGCGGGCGCGCACCTCGGGCGAGGCGGTGACGAAGATCTTCACCGTCGCGTCGGGACAGATCACCGTGCCGATGTCGCGGCCGTCGAGGACGGCGCCCGGGTCGCGGGCGGCGAAGGCGCGCTGGAAGTCGACGAGGGCGGCGCGGACCTCGGGGTGGACGGCGACGCGCGAGGCGAGTTCGCCGGCCTCGCGGCCGCGCAGGTCGTCGCGTTTCAAGTCGTCGGGATCGAGGTTGCGGGCGAACTCACCCGCCAGCTCGGCGTCGTCGAGATCGAAGCCGCGCAGCGCCATCAGCTTGCCGATGGCGCGATAGAGCAGGCCGGTGTCGAGATGGGGCAGGCCGAGATGGTCGGCCAGCGCCAGGGCGAGCGTGCCCTTGCCGGCGGCGGCGGGGCCGTCGATGGCGACGACGAAGGGGCGGTGCGCAGAGATGGTCGCAGGCATGACGGGTCAGAAATCGAGATCGGCGTAGGTGGCGGCCGGCGGAATCGCCAAGATGCGATCGGCGAGCAGCGGGCGGAACGACGGCCGCGACTTGATCAGGCCGTACCACGCCCGGGTGGTCTCGTCGGCGTCCCAGGGCACCTCGCCGAGATAGTCCACACAGGACAATGCGGCGGCGGCGGCGAGATCGGCGAAGGAGATCCGGCCGCCGGCGAGCCAGTCGCGGGTGGCGGTGAGCCAGCCGATGTACTTCAGGTGATGACGGATGTTGGCGCGGGCGGCGCGCAGCACCGCCGAATCCGGTTCGCCGCCGCCCTTGTCGCGCGGGATCTCCAGCTTGAAGATCTTCTCGTGGACGAGATAGCCGACGACCTCGGCGTCGAACTTGCCGAGGAACCAGTCGACGAGACGGCGCACCTCGGCGCGGGTCTCGGCATGGTTCGGCATCAGCCGGCGGTCGCCCATGGCGTAGCCGCGCGTCTCGTCGAGATACTCCATGATGACCGAGGCGCCGCAGATCGGCGGGCCGTCGTTCTCCACCAGCACCGGCAGGGTGCCGGCCGGGTTGAGCATCAGGAAATCGCGCCGCCGTTCCCAGGGCTTCTCGACCACGAGATCGAGGGAGAGGCCGTATTCGGCCGCGACCAGACGGACGAAGCGGCTCGCGGTGGAGAAGGGGTGGTGGTGGAGCGTCAGCATCGGGGCCATCGGCGGCTCGGGCGGCGATCGCCGGAGCTCGGTCTTCCCCTATAGGCCGGTGACGCGCGGCGGACAAGCGCCGTGGCGCCGGCGGTCCCGCCGCGCAAGTGCGAAACGAAACGAGGCCCGCATGGGGCCTCGTCGCAGGATCGAACCGGTTCGCCGCCTCACATCGGTCGGCGAAGCTTCGACCGGGTCGAAGCGTCGCGCGCCCGATCTCACGCCGGCTTGCGGTCGAACTGACCGTGCGGGCGGAAGCGCCAGAGATAGGCGTCGAGTTCGGCCTCGATCGAGGTCGGTTCGATGCCGAGCCCGGCGAGGGTGCGTCCCTCGGCGACCGCGGCGTCCGACACGACGTTGTCGGTCTTGAGCAGTTCGACCTGATCGACGGTGAGCAGCGGCTTCGGCAGCAGCTGCAGGAAGCGGGCCTGGAACTTGGCGAGCGCGAAGGGCAGCGGCACCATCGGGCGCTTGCGATGGGTGGCGGCGCACACCGCCTCGGCGCATTCGCGGAAGGTCTTCACCTCGGGACCGCCGAGTTCGTAGACGGCGCCGGGCTTCGCCCCGCCTTCCACCGCGTTCGCCACGGCTTCGGCGACGTCGCGCACGAAGACCGGCTGGAAGCGAGTCGCGCCGCCGCCGATCAGCGGCATCACCGGCGTGAGCGAGGCGAGGAAGCCGAGCAGATTGAAGAAGCCGTCGTCGGGTCCGAAGATCACCGAGGGGCGCAGCACGACGGAATTCGGCAGGATGGCGAGCACCGCGGCTTCGCCGGCCGCCTTGGCGCGGGCATAGGCGGCGGTGCCGTTGGCGTCGGCGCCGATCGCCGAGACGTGGACCATACGGTCGAGGCCGGCGGCCTTGGCCTTCTCGGCGATCAGACGGGCGCCGTCGGCCATGACGTCGTCGAAGTTCTGTTTGCCGCCCTCCGCCAGGAGGCCGACGAGATTGACCACCGCGTCGGCGCCTTCGATGGCGCGTTCGACCGACCAGGCGTGTTCGCGGCGGACGTTGGCCTGGACGGCGGCGATCTGACCGGGATTGCCGCAGGGCTGGAGCGAACCGGCGAGATCGGGGCGGCGCACCGCGGCGCGAATGCGCCAGCCGCGGCGAGCGAGAGCGCGAACGACCTGGCGGCCGACGAAACCCGAGCCGCCGAAGACGGTGACGAGCCTACCCTGGGCGGAACCGTTGAGGGGAGCGGACATGCGCGAGAACCTCGTCGTCTCGAAATGAGATCCGCCGCTGTTTAGCCTTCCGTGCGCCTCCTGTGAAGCCGCAACGCCACGACCTTCGACGAAAGCGGGGAGGAGGAGACGCGAAGCGATTGACAAGCGCCTCGCCAGCCCGTAATCACGCCGCCGTTGCCCAGGTGGCGGAATTGGTAGACGCGCACGGTTCAGGTCCGTGTTCCGCAAGGAGTGGAGGTTCGAGTCCTCTCCTGGGCACCATCTCACCTTCCAGAGATGGCCACCGACGTCTACAAACCCTCAGATTTGCTAGGAATTTGGTGCCGGATATGTCCGGCGCCGTCCGGGGGCATTCGTTGGCAGCCAGCGAAATTGGGGGTACATTTGGGGGTATCCAGGGCATACCCCCAGCGAGGCACCGCCCCCATGCCTCTCACCGATACGGCCATCCGCGCCGCCAAACCCTCTCAGAAGCCCTACAAGCTCACCGACGGCGGTGGATTGTTTCTTCTCGTCAATCCGACCGGCTCGCGCTTGTGGCGCTTCAAGTATCGGATCGAGGGACGGGAGAAGCTCCTCGCGATCGGCTCTTACCCGGAGCTGAGTCTCGCCAAGGCGCGCGAGCGGCGCGACGACGCCCGTAGGACGTTGGCCGACGGTGGCGATCCATCGGCCTTGAAGCAGGAAGCGCGGAAGCAGGCCGAAGCGGCGATCAACGACACGTTCCGAGCCGTTGCGAACGAGCACCTCGCCAAGCTGGAACGCGAAGGCCTCGCCGAAATCACCTTGGCGAAGCGCCGTTGGCTCCTCGACTTCGCATTGCCGGCGCTCGGTGATCGCAACGTCGCGCAGATCACGGCGGCCGATGTTCTCGCCGTGCTTCGGTCCGTCGAGACGACCGGCCGACACGAGACGGCGCGCCGGCTTCGATCAGTCGTCGGCGCGGTGTTCCGCTACGCCATTGCGACGGCACGAGCCGACAACGATCCGACGTTCGCGTTACGTGATGCGCTCACGGCGCCGAAGGTCGAGCACCGCGCAGCCATCACGTCGCCGGCCAAACTCGGAAAGCTGCTGCGCGCAATCGATGATTATCGGGGGCAGCCCGCGACCAAGGCTGCGCTTCAGCTAATGGCGATCTTGTTCCAGCGGCCGGGGGAACTGCGCGCCGCCAAGTGGGCCGAGTTCGACCTCGACAAGGCCATCTGGTCCATACCCGCGGACCGAATGAAGATGCGCCGACCGCATCGCGTGCCCTTGCCGCACCAAGCCGTCGCTGTCCTGCGCGGTCTTGAGGCGCTGACCGGCGGCGTCGACCTCGTATTCCCGTGCATCGGCAGGGGGCAGAAGCCCATCAGCGAAAACACCATGAACGGCGCCTTGCGGCGGCTCGGTTTCGGCTCGGATGTCGCGACCGCGCACGGCTTCCGCGCGACGGCATCCACCCTGTTGAACGAGAGCGGCAAGTGGAACCCTGACGCGATCGAGCGGCAACTCGCCCATGCCGAGAACAACGAAGTGCGCCGCGCCTACGCGCGCGGCGAACATTGGGATGAGCGGGTCGCGATGCTCCAATGGTGGGCGGACCATCTCGACGCGCTCAAGGCAGGCGGGAAGGTGCTTCGGTTGGTCGGAGAGTAGAACGAGCCTTCGACCGTGTTCGCTCGGAAAGGAATGGACGGCGTTGAGTACGCGGCCGATGATGAGTGCGCGATTCATACCATCGGTACGCTGTCATGACTGATCTCGATCGCTGGAAGCATGTCGAAGAGTTGAACGTCTACCAGATTTCGTTGCTATTGGCGGGGCTGGACCCCGCGCCTTTTGAAAGGATATCGAGAAAGCATATCGACATAGAAACTGAGGATTTGATTGCTCCCTATTTGATTTCCCTGAGAAATGCCATTCAATCAAAGAAATTGGAAGCGATAATAATCTGGAATAATGGTGATTTCGGATATTATGATTGGGAAAAGACATTGATTGATATTGGGGCTTTGAAGGAATGGTTGCTCAAGAGAGGTCTAACGAACAATTTTTTCGTTCCGGGCGGCTCCGTGGGGACAAGCTTCATGGTCCCGTGGGGCTCCCATTACGCGCCAAAATTGGCGGCTGCGGTGGCTGCGTGGGAGGCGGTCACGTCCGATCCCAAGAGGCTGCGCGGCAAGTCGCCTAAGCAGGCGCTCGAGGCTTGGCTGACCGAGCATGCGGCCGAGTATGAACTCGTCAACAAGGACGGCACGCCGAACAAGACTGGAATCAGTGAAGCCGCCAAGGTCGCGAACTGGCAACCGGCGGGTGGGGCACCGAAGACACCAGCCCCTTCGCCGAAACCCTCCCTAGGGTTTGGGCAGAACCCTACCCATGGTTACGTCGAACGGGAGGGTGGGTTCAAGGAAACCCCTCCTGAAGACGAGGTCCCCTTCTAGGGCGATCCCACCCCGGTCCCTCCCTATGCATTAACCGATTGTTGGGATGGAGTTTTCTCTATCCAGGCCCGCTATTTTCAGTTCGCTGGAATCGCCATGTTCCCCTTGTGTTCAATCGGACGCAGGCGGACATCATGACCGACGATCGTTCCCATCCCCGCACCACTCTGATCCGTCTCGATCGGGTGAAGGCGCGCACCTGCCTCAGCCGCAGCACCATCTACGCCTACATGCGCGATGGTCGCTTCCCCCAGCCCGTGACCATCTCCGAGCGCTGCGTCGCCTGGGTCGAAGCCGAAGTCGAAGCCTGGATCGCCGAGCGCATCGCCGCCCGCCGGAGCTCGTGAGGCGATCATGCGGCGAAACCGCAAGGCGCCCTCCCGGCGCATCCCGATCCACCGGATCAAGTCGTCCGCGACCTACGAGGTTGCGGAAGCGGCCAAGCTGCTCGGCGTCCACCGCAACACCGTGCGGCGCTGGCTTGCGGACGGATTGGCTCCCCTCGACGACCGCCGACCGACGCTGATCATGGGGTCGACGTTGGCGGCCTTCCACCGGTCGAGGCGCGCCGACCGTCGCACCCCCTGCGGGCCGAGTGAGTTCTATTGCTTTCGCTGCCGCGCGCCGCGCAAGCCCTTCGGCGGCCTCGTCGACGTCCGCCACCGCACCGAAAAGATCAGCCGCCTGAGCGGACTCTGCGAGTGTTGCGACACGCCGATCCACCGCACCGCGCGCCGCTCCGACCTGCCGAAACTCGCCGCCTTGTTCGATCTCCAGACGATGGCGGAGGAACGACTAGAAGAGCGTTCCGCCCCCAAGCTCAATGGTGACTCCACGGAAGGATGACGACATGGCGAAGATCAATCCGTGGAACGAGCGCATCAAGCGTGACCATCTGCGCTATCTGAAGGAGGCGCGCGGCAAGAGCGAGGCGACCCTCGACATGGTGCGCAAGGCGCTCGCGCGCTTCGAGGCGTCGACCGGTGGCAAGGACTTCAAGACCTTCCGCCGCGAGCAGGCCATCGCCTTCAAGGACCGTCTGGGCGAGACCGACGGCCTTCGGACCGGTGAGCCCTTGAGTGCGGCGACCCAGACCGCGACGCTCTCGGCCGTGAAGGAGTTCTTCCTCTGGCTCGCGTGGCAGCCGGGGTTCAAGAGCCGCATTCGTCGCGACGACGTGGAATACCTCAATCCGTCTCGGAAGGACGTCGCCAAGGCCAAGGCCGCCAAGCTGCGCGACTTCCCTAGCCTCGAGCAGGTTCGGGCGGTGGTCGAAGTCATGCCGAGTGAGACGGTGGTCGATCGGCGCAATCGCGCTCTGGTCGCCTTCACGATCCTCACGGGCATCCGCGACCGGGCGACGGTGTCGCTGTCGCTTCGTCACGTCGACCCGACGCGCGATCCGCCGGTGGTGATGCAGGACCCGAACACGGTCGAGACCAAGTTCGCCAAGGGCATCACGACCTACTTCTTCCCCCTCGGCGAAGATCTGAAGGCGATCGTTCTCGACTGGATCGGCGAACTGCGGAACGTGCATCTGTTCGGCCCGACCGATCCGCTCTTCCCGCGCACCTCGATCGCGGTCGGCGTGAGTGGCGAGTTCACGGCGACGGGCATCGAACGGGCGCACTGGAGCGATGCCTCGCCGATGCGCGACATCTTCCGCAAGGCGTTCGTCCGCGCCGGCCTGCCCTACCATTCGCCCCACACGTTCCGTCACACGCTCGGGCACTTGATGCAGACCATGTGTCGGTCGCCCGAGGAGGTGAAGGCCTGGAGTCAGAACCTCGGCCACGAGAACGTCGCCACTACCTATGGATCTTACGGCCGGATCGACCCGCATCGGCAGGGCGAGTTGATCGCCCGCCTGGGCGCTTCTCAGTCGGAGCCGGGAGATCTCGCCGCGGAAATGGCGGCCTTGCTCGCTCGTCACGGTGGCCGCCAGACCGGGTGACGCAAGGGCCGATTGCCGAGCGCTCGAATTTTGGATTCTATCCCCATGCGCCCGCCCTGGCGCCGACTCAGCGATACACCGTCGGGATGGAACGAGCGACATGAACGCCGTCGAGATCGAAGAAGCGATATCTGCGCTCGCCGAGCAGCCGTTCGATGCCGAGGAGTTTCCCTACGCCTTTCTCGAGGCCTTCGGGAACAAGGAGACCACGCTCCGGCGTTTGCGCAAGGGCGAGTCCAACAAGTCCGATCTGGGCGGCGTGCTTCAGACCAACAACATTCACATCGCCACTTGCAAGCCGGGCGAAGTCACACGGACGCTGACGGCATTGAAGGCCAGCCCGGCGACGGCGCGGGCGAAGGCGCGCTTCGTGCTGGCCACGGATGGCGACCTGTTCGAGGCCGAAGACCTCACAACCGACGACGCGCCGATCTCCTGCACCTACGCCGATTTCCCGAACCACTTCGGCTTCTTCCTGCCGTTGGCAGGGATCACCACGGTCAAGCAGGTTCGAGAAAGTTCGTTCGACATCCGGGCGACCAGCCGACTGAACCGGCTCTATGTAGAGCTACTGAAGGACAACCCCGAATGGGGCACGGCGCAGCGCCGGCACGACATGAACCACTTCATGGCGCGGCTGATCTTCTGTTTCTTCGCGGAGGACACCGATATCTTCGACGGCGCCGGCGCCTTTACGTCGACGATCGAGACGATGAGCGCGAAGGATTCCTCGAACACCGCCGAGGTGATCAGCACCATATTCCGCGCCATGAACACGAAGACGGGGGATCGCGCATCAGGCGGCGTTCCGCGCTGGGCCAATCGCTTTCCCTATGTGAACGGCGGGCTCTTTTCCGGCAGCACGGACGTGCCGCGGTTCAGCCGCATCGCACGCTCCTACCTGCTGCATATCGGCAGCCTCGACTGGAAAAAGATCAACCCGGACATCTTTGGATCGATGATCCAGGCCGTAGCCGATGATGACGAGCGCGGGGCGCTCGGGATGCACTACACAAGCGTGCCGAACATCCTGAAGGTGCTGAACCCGCTGTTTCTCGACGATCTGCGGGAGAAGCTGGCCGAGGCCGGCGATAATCCGCGCATGCTGCTCAACCTGCGCAAGCGCATGGCGAGGATCCGAGTGTTCGATCCGGCCTGCGGCTCGGGGAACTTCCTCGTCATCGCCTACAAGGAGATGCGGGCGATCGAAGCGGAGATCAATCGGCGGCGCGGCGAGGCCGACCGGCGGGCGGAAATCCCGCTGACCAACTTCCGCGGGATCGAACTGCGCGACTTTCCCGCCGAGATCGCCCGCCTGGCGCTCATCATCGCAGAATACCAGTGCGATGTGACCTATCGCGGCCAGAAGGAGGCGCTCAGGGACTTCCTGCCGCTGGACGCAATGAACTGGATCACCTGCGGCAATGCCCTCCGGCTGGATTGGTTGACCATCTGCCCACCGACGGGAACAGGTGTGAAACATCACGCTGATGACCTGTTCCACACGCCACTCAATCAGGCTGAGATTGAGTTCGAGAACGAAGGTGGTGAGACTTATATTTGCGGGAATCCTCCCTATCTCGGGAGCAAATGGCAAAACGACAGCCAGAAAGAAGACCTCAAGGCAGTCTTCAGCGAGCGAACAACTGCATGGAAGTCTCTCGACTATGTCGCCGGTTGGTTCATGAAAGCGGCAGACTATGGTGTGCGATCCAACTCATCAGCTGCGTTCGTTTCGACGAATTCTATTTGCCAGGGCCAACAAGTCCCGATCCTGTGGCCGCTTGTGTTTGAAACGGGCCATCAGATATGCTTCGCTCATACGTCGTTCAAATGGACAAATTTAGCAAGTCACAACGCGGGCGTTATTGTTGCCATTGTTGCAATAACACGCAATCCAACTTCTCCGAAGAGGCTGTTCTCAATCGCGGATGACGGCTCAGTGGTTGAGCGACAGGTGAGTAACATCAATGCCTACCTAGTGGCAGGTGCAAATAGAACCATTGATGTCGCACGAAACCCGGTTGGGGATTTGTCCCCTATGTTGTTTGGAAATATGCCGCGAGATGGCGGACATTTTATTCTGTCAGGCGAGGATAGGCGGCATGTACTAGGTTCATACCCTGAACTCGCTAGATTTATCAGACCTTACCTTGGGTCTGAGCAGATGATCCAAGGCAAACCTCGCTGGTGTTTTTGGATTGAAGCTAGGGATGCTGAGTTTGCGGGCAGTCATCCGTATATGAAAAGTCTGTTGGGTCGAGTGAGTGAATTCCGTGCCAGTAGTGCCGCCGCATCAACTCGTGATTTCGCGTCTAAGGCTTACCGCTTTGTTCAAATAGCAGGTACCGCGAAACGTTACACGTTAGCTGTCGCAAAAGTGTCTTCCGAACGAAGGCCGTACCTGCCTATACACTTGTTTGATCGAGACACGATTGTCAGTGATCTTCTGTTTGCACTTTACGATGCTCCTCTGTGGAATATGGCACTAGTTGCGTCACGTCTGCATCTTGTTTGGATCTCGACAGTCTGTGGAAAAATGAAGACAGATTTTCGCTATTCCAATACGCTAGGCTGGAATACCTTCCCTGTCCCGGCCCTTACCGAAAAGAATAAAGACGACCTTACCCGTTGTGCGGAAAACATCCTTCTTGCGCGGGAAGCCCACTTCCCCGCGACAATTGCCGACCTCTATGAACCGGAGGCGATGCCGGCCGATCTTCGTGAAGCCCATGAGCACTGCGATGAGGTGTTGGAGCGGATATACATCGGACGTCGCTTTCGCAACGACACTGAGCGGCTCGAAAAGTTGTTTGATCTTTATACCCGGATTGCTGCGGCGAGTGCCCCCTCTGCATTATACGGAAGAAGAGCACGCAGATGAAGATTCATGCATATATTCAATCAATGAAGGGGCAGGCAACTACGCTTTCGGAGCTTCTCCGTGTGCATAACTGGGCTGCGACAGAAAAATACTTTGGGCTGTATGCATACGCCACTCAATCAGGCGCTGTCACTTTTGACTTAGCGTTCGGGGGTGACTTTTGGAGCGATGTTCCATCGAGGTGGTTGTTCGGCATCGACTATGGTCGAACGCAACCTCAGGCCCTTAGGTACATTATGGGTAAGCCAAATACCGAAGTGAGAATTCATGATGGGGCATGGGTTGTGTCCAATGATGGCTTTCTGCCGCGCCAAGACTTTCACATGAAGACGAGCTTCCTAACTAATCAAAGTGAAGTACGTTTCGGCATGGTGGCTGGTTCAGGCAACTTTTCATCGAATGGACTTCGTCACTCATTGGAATGTGGCGCCAGTTTCCGAACCCAGGTTGAGAAGGAGTACAATGGAACATTTCGGTCTGCATTTACGGCTGCGAATAGCCTATGGGATGATGCAACTCCCGTCGATGAAATTATAGAAATATATGATCAACGTTGGAAGGTATCTCAGGCTAAATTTACGGAGACATCAAATGAACCAGACCCAAACTTCGATGATGTCGAGGCTTTTTGGATTGAAGCTGGGTACGTCACTCGCAATAGAGGGCCAAGCAAGCCAGGAAATCAGATTGACATGCCTCGCGGGATGAATCGATATTTCGGCTTTACAGCCCCAGAAGATCTTCCGGTAAATTCTGTTATTGGGCCTGTTACGTTTGAGTCGCCTTCTGGGAATATTGTTTCCAATAATCTTAGGCTTGGAAACAATATGATGGAGAAAATATCGCTTCCAATACCTGAGCAGCATGGCTTTGATATGTACGACGGAAAAGTACTTGTCTTTTCTCTGAGTAATGGTCGTTTTCGAATGTGGGCACTGGAGGCTGCTGAATTCGATTCTGCTTTTGGTCATAGACTAGGTGCGGTTCGGTCGATGGGAAGTGGAAGACGCTACGGCTACATCAAGTGAGCAAAATCGAATGATCGAATCTCGAACCGTTCCTTCTGTGTCAGTTTCCTACGCCAGCAACGGCAGCTCGACCAAGGCCAACGAATTCGGCATGCGGCCGATGCAGGAACGCGCCTTCGAAAAGCGCGGCGAGCAATATCTGCTGATCAAATCGCCGCCGGCCTCGGGCAAGAGCCGTGCACTGATGTTCATCGCGCTCGACAAGCTGATCAATCAGGGCGTGAAGCAGGCCATCATCGTCGTGCCGGAAAAGTCCATCGGCTCCAGCTTCCACGACGAGGCGCTCACACGGCACGGCTTCTGGGCTGACTGGCATGTGGAGCCGCGCTGGAACCTTTGTGACGCGCCCGGCAACGACAATGGCGGCAAGGTCAATGCGCTCGGCACCTTCCTCGAAAGCGGCGACAAGGTGCTGGTCTGCACCCATGCAACATTCCGCTTCGCCGTCGACAAGTTCGGGGTCGAAGCTTTCGACGACCGGCTGATCGCCGTCGACGAATTCCACCATGTCTCGGCCAATCCCGACAACAAGCTTGGTCTGCATCTGGGCGAGTTCATTACGCGGAATCGCGTGCATATCGTCGCGATGACCGGTTCCTATTTTCGCGGCGATGCCGAAGCTGTCCTGTCACCTCAGGACGAGGGCAAGTTCGAGACCGTCACCTACACCTACTATGAGCAGTTGAACGGCTATCAATATCTGAAGCGGCTCGACATCGGCTATTTCTTCTATGCGGACTCCTATGCCGACGACATCTTGAAGGTGCTGAACCCCGCTGAGAAGACGATCGTCCACATCCCCAATGTCAATTCGCGCGAGAGCACGAAAGACAAGATCAAGGAAGTCGAGCACATCATCGAGATGCTGGGGCAATGGCAGGGGACGGACCCCGCCACCGGCTTCCAATTGGTCAAGACGGCTGACGGCCGGATGCTGCGCATTGCCGACCTAGTCGACGACGACGCGGCCAAGCGGGATCGCGTGTCCGCGGCGCTGAAGGATCCGGCGCAGAAGAACAATCGCGACCATGTCGACATCATCATCGCGCTCGGCATGGCGAAGGAAGGCTTCGACTGGATCTGGTGCGAACACG
The DNA here is from genome assembly GCF_036782435.1 of Pinisolibacter sp. Taxonomy (NCBI): domain Bacteria; kingdom Pseudomonadati; phylum Pseudomonadota; class Alphaproteobacteria; order Hyphomicrobiales; family Ancalomicrobiaceae; genus Pinisolibacter; species Pinisolibacter sp. The sequence goes on from NZ_DAIPZB010000035.1 coordinate 49,098, forward strand.
CGCTGACGGTCGGCTATCGATCCAGCCTCACCGAAATCGTCCAGATCATCGGCCGCGCCACCCGCGACGCGCCGGGCAAGACCCGTGCGCGCTTCTCGAACCTGATTGCCGAACCGGCTGCCGCCGACGACATCGTCACCGAGGCCGTCAACGACACGCTGAAGGCTATCGCGGCCAGCCTGCTGATGGAGCAGGTGCTGGCGCCGCGCTTCGAGTTTAAGCCGAAGAATCCGCAGAATGGCCCGACCCCGGGCTTCGACTATGGCGAGGGCGGCTACGACCCGGAGAAATGCAATGTCGGTTTCAACGAGGAAACCGGCAAGTTCCAGATCGAGATCAAGGGCCTCGCTGTGCCCAAGAGCGAGGAGGCGGCACGGATCTGTCAGGAGGATCTGAACGAGGTGATCGCGGCCTTCGTGCAGGACAAGACGGCGATCGAGCGCGGCCTGTTTGACGAGGAGCTGGTGCCCGAGGAACTGACGCAGCTGCGCATGGGTAAGATCGTCAAGGACAAGTTCCCTCATCTCGACGCGGAGGATCAGGAAGCCGTGCGCCAGCATGCCGTGGCGGCGCTGAACCTGACCCAGAAGGCGAAGGAAGTCGCCGCCGGCAGTTCTCTCGGCGAGGAGAGTGCGAACACGGCCTTTGTCGACGGGGTGCGCAAGTTCGCGATGGATGTGCGCGAGCTGGACATCGACCTGATCGACCGGGTGAACCCCTTCGGTGAAGCCTATGCCATTCTGGCCAAGACCATGAGCGAGGAGAGCCTGAAGCAGGTGGCGGCGGCGATCGCAGCCAAGCGCACAACCTTGACGCCCGAGGAGGCGAAGGACTTGGCGGTGCGCGCCGTCCGGTTCAAGAAGGAGCGGGGTCGGCTGCCGTCGATCAGTTCCACCGACATCTGGGAGAAGCGCATGGCTGAAGGCGCGGCGGCTTTCGTCCGCTTCAAGGATGAGGGTCGCTATGAGTGATCTCGACCTCGACGACCTGCGCTCGGAGCTCGATGAGTTCGCCCAGCCGGAGAAGGCGGGCGGGCGTTCGGCCCGCGAGGAACGCATCATTGCGGGCTTCGAGGAAATTCAGCGGTTCGTCGAGAAGAACGGTCGCGTCCCCCGACACAGCGAAGACGGCAACATCTTCGAGCGGCTCTACGCCGTACGCCTGGATCGCATCCGCCTGCTCGAGGAATGCCGATCGCTGCTGAAGCCGCTCGACCATCAAGGCTTGTTGACAGGCGCGCCAGTCCGATCGTCCGCCTCGCAGGAATCGATCGACGACGAAGAATTGCTCTCCGAGTTGGAAGGGGCGGCGGGCTCTTCCGACATCACCACGCTGCGTCACGTCCGCACCAGTACCGAGAAGCGGGAAGCCGAAGAGATCGCGAGCCGGGAGAAGTGCTCCGACTTCGAGAAGTTCAAACCATTTTTCCAGAGGGTGCAGAGCGACCTCGACAGTGGCGTGCGAACGACGCGGCGGTTCGTCAAGGATTCGGGTTTCCTGAAGGCCGATATTCAGGCTGGGCAGTTCTTCATCCTTGGTGGACAGATCGCGTATGTCGCCGAGGTCGGGGAGCCGATCAAGGCGCCGAATGGCGAGACCGACGCCCGCCTTCGGGTGATCTACTCCAACGGAACCGAAAGCGATCTGCTGCTTCGATCGCTCCAGCGAGCGCTCTACAAGGACGAGGCTGGCCGGCGTATCACGGAACCTTCCGCGGGTCCGCTCTTTGCCGCCCAGAGCGAAGAGGGCGAAGAGGCGACTGGGGTCGTCTATGTGTTGCGAAGCAAAGCGGACCACCCGACGGTCGCAGCCCATCGCGAGATTTTGCACAAGATCGGCGTCACCGGCGGCGATGTGGCGCGACGGATCGCCAATGCTCGCCTCGATCCGACGTTTCTCATGGCCGACGTCGAGATCGTCGCGACCTACGAGTTGTACAACGTGAATCGGACGCGACTCGAGAACCTGATCCACCGGATATTCGGCCCGGCTCGCCTCGACATCGAAATCAAGGATCGCTTCGGCCATCCCATCACGCCTCGCGAATGGTTCCTCGTACCTCTCTTCGTCGTCGACGAGGCGATCGACCGAATCAGGAACGGCTCGATTACAGAATTCGTCTACGACCCGAGCGCGGCGGCGCTCGTGAAAGTTGGCTCACGGTGACAATCCGATGATTCGCACGGTCCCCAACATGGCGGAGAGGCGTCTCTGGGGGGCTCACTCGCAGGCGTTGGGGGTACGAATGGGGGTATGATGCATTTGAACGACAAAATATTCTTTTGATATCAGATCTTTGAAAGACACATTTGCTGCCTCTCCTGGCACCATCACCCTCGATGCGAGCGGCGGTAATCCGCCGCTTTTTCTTTTTCGGGGCGGCGCGCGGCGCGCGGGAGACGCTCCATCCGGATTTCCGGCGCCACCGCCGAGGTACCGACGCCCGACGCTCCCGCCGCCACGTCCGACCGTGTCCCACGACGCTCCTCACCGCGGGCGACCCGGAGATGCCGAAAAAATTCGCCGGTAACGCGACCGTCGGAAGACTTCGCCGTTCTTGTTTCCGAGAACCGGATCACGATCCTTCGCGACCCGACCGATCGCGATGCTCACGGGGCTTGTCACCCCGTTTCGCCCTGTGTATAGGGACGACGCTCGTTCGACCCGAGTTTCTCGCGGAGAGGTGCCGGAGTGGTCGATCGGGGCGGTCTCGAAAACCGTTGTACGTTCACGCGTACCGTGGGTTCGAATCCCACCCTCTCCGCCACTTGCCCCTGCGAAAGCGTTCTCCCGATCCGGCTCCGGCCGGATTTTTCCGTTGTATTCGGGGGTTATGCGGGAGGGGCTGTTAACTGGCCCACGCCCCGAAGGGCGCACACGCGTTCTCTCCGGGCCGGTATTCTCCGGACCTGTTAACCGCCGCGCTTTCGGTGAACAGCTTTAAGTCATTGCTTTCAAGTGATCTTTCGAAGTCCGTGATGCACGCGATTTAGAAAATTCATCTGGATGGCGGATGGAACAGAGATCGAACGCCGCCCATTGCGCGCTGGTTCGGCTGCAGCTGGGACCAATCTCACCCCAGCCGCTGTTCGTGCTTTGTGCTGAGTCAACCGCGTGTTACCGTTGTGAAAAAGTGTGAGGCGAGCAGTTGGCCCAGAAGTCAGACATCGAATGGACGGACGCGACGTGGAACCCGGTGACGGGCTGCACCAAGGTCGGTCCCGGTTGTGACAACTGCTACGCCGAGCGGTTCGCAGAGCGCTGGCGTGGAATCCCTGGACACCCCTACGAGCAGGGCTTTGACCTGACACTCTGGCCGTCGAGGCTGAAGCAGCCCGTGCTCTGGAAAAAGCCGCGGATGATCTTCGTGAACTCGATGAGCGACCTCTTCCACAAGGACATCGACCGTACATTCATCGACGCGGTGTTCGACGCCATGGAGCTGGCGGACTGGCACGTCTACCAGGTGCTGACCAAGCGGAGCTCGCTCATGCGCAACTACGTTCGGAAGCGGTATGATGGAGGGCCGGTCCCTCGGCACATCTGGCTCGGCGTTTCGGTCGAGGACGCCGCACACACGAGCCGGATCGAGCACCTGAAGCAGATCAATTCCGACGCATGCTTTATCTCGTTTGAGCCGCTGCTCGGACCGATCGGGGATGTTGATCTGCTGGGCGTCGCTTGGGCCATCGTCGGGGGGGAGAGCGGGCCTCGAGCACGACCCATGGACGAAAGCTGGGCCCGCCAGCTTCGTGACATCTGCGACCGTGATGATGTGGCGTTCTTCTTCAAGCAATGGGGCGGTGCGCGACCGAAGTCGGGCGGGCGTCTGCTCGATGGTGAAGAGTGGAACGGCTTTCCGTGGAAGATCGTCCCGAAGCCAATACTCGATGCTTTGCAGCCTGAGCACGCCTGATGCAGCCAAATGTCGAATATTATCAGGGCCGTGAGCAATCTTACATCAAGCACCTGTTTCTTCAGAAGTACTTCGAAAGTGCTGCTTACAAGCTGTTTCAGGGCAGATCACCTGTTTTCAATTTTGTGGATGCCTTCGCAGGTCCGTGGCGAAATACAGATAAGGCGAGGCAAACGGACACGTCCTTCGCACTTGCCCTCGCAACTCTCGAAAATGTTCGCAGCATTCTCGAAGGGATCGGACTTCGTGGCCTAAAGGTTCGCTTTCGTTTCTGCGAACGCGATCCCGATTCTTTCGCAAGGCTCCAAGCCTTTGCTTCCGAAAACTCGAAGTTCGACATCAAGGTTTTTCCGGGGGCATTCGAAGACAATCTCGGCGCCATTGAAGCGGCTTGTCGGGACATCAGCGGCAGTTTCACCTTCACCTTCGTCGATCCGACAGGATGGGATGTCGACTCGCGCCCGATATTCACGTTCCTGAAGGCCCAGCGTGGTGAAGTCCTATTCAACTTCATGTCGGAACACGTAAACAGGCACGCCGGCTGGGATGGTGTAGCCGCCTCAGTCGGCCGCTTCCTTGCCGATCCTGACTGGAAATCGGCCTTCGAGGCGCTGCCCGACGACTCGAACGAGTCGAAGATCCTGAAGCTTCTCAAGACAAGGATGGAAGCTGCCGGAGCTGCGACATGGTTGCCTGATTTCGCGATCCGCAAGCCCCGCGAAAACCGCATCAAGATGCGCCTCATTCTCGGAACGCACAGCGCGCATGGGGTCGAGGTCTTCCGAACTGTGCAGCAGAAGGTTGAAAAGGAAGGGTTCAGGGTTCGCCAGAACATCCGGACGGCCGAGATGGGGCAGTTATCGCTGTCGGACGACCTCTTCCTCGAATTGGACGCAAGCCGAGAGGGCGTTGGTTGCCCTGCCATGGTCGGCTGGGCCAGCGAAACAGTCCTCAAGGCCGTGTCCGCTGACCTTGCCCCCGGTTTGTCCCCGTTCATAACCAGAATCCGTTCCTGCTCTGG